>WJKQ01000063.1 GCA_014728975.1 Candidatus Peregrinibacteria bacterium
ACCTTAGCTCAGCTGGTAGAGCACCTGTCTTGTAAACAGTGGGTCGTCGGTTCGAGTCCGACAGGTGGCTCCATTTTTTTATGCTCCAAAAAAATAATAAATAGAAAAAGAGGTTACAAACAACAAAATTATATTTAAAAACAATCCCACTTTTATAAAATCCGAAAATTTGTAATTTCCGGCGCTGTATACCATTGTATTTGTCTGGTAACCGACAGGGGAAAGGAAAGAAGTTGAAGAGGCAAACATTACTATCAAAGTTAAAGAAATCGGATTTATTCCTAATTTTTGGGCAACCGCAAGCGCAATCGGCACAAGAAGAACAACCGCGGCGTTATTTGAGATTAATTCTGTTAAAATAGTTGTAATTATGTAAAATACTCCGAAAATCAATAGCGGAGAAAGGTAGTCTGATAGATTTACTATCAATCCCGCTATGAAATTTGCCGCTCCGCTTTCCTGCATCGCAATCCCCAAAGGAATTAATCCGGCAAGTAAAAATATTACATCCCAGCTGACTGTTTCATAGATTTCTTTTGTATCCAAACAGCCTGTAACAAACATTAAAATTACACCCATAATCGCTGACACCATTATCGGGAGAATATTTAATGCCGCAACGAGGACAACCAAAGTGATAATTCCGATAGCTACCCATGATTTTTTGCTGTCATATTCCTGTTCCATCTCTTCCAAAAGCACAATATCTTTTGAGTTTTGTATCCTCTGATAATTTGATTTTGATACTTTAATTAAAATTATTTCGCCTCTTCTAAGTTTCATTTCGGCAAGGCGTTTTGTTCCAACCTTTTTTCGGTTTATTCCTATTACCGCCGCCTGAAATTTTTTCCAAAAATTAAGTTCGCCAATTTTTTTGTTATGAAACAGGTTCGGAACCACAGCTTTTACTATTTTTTCAGATTTAGCAGGTATCCTTCTTCTTTCTTCATTAAAATTAAGAAGGAGTTTTTCATTTTCTCTGTCATCCAGATCCATCAATTTTTGTTCATCCACTGTCAAAACCAGTATATCCCCTTCTTTTAATTTCACTTTATTTATATTTTTAACGTAAGATTTTTCTCCTCTGGTGATTTTATTGACTTTTACATCATCGGAATCAATATAATCAATTTCATTTATTCGTTTACCTATAAATTGTGAACCTTGTTCTATTTCCACTTCAGTAACAAAATTATTTGCCTGTTTTTCCTCTACCTCTTCAGCTTTTCTTTTGGGAAGAAGAAATCTGCCGATTGTAATTAAGTATACCGTGCCGACCAAAAGTACGATTGCTCCAATCTTTGTAAAAGTAAACATATTAAACGGTTCCAGATTATTATTCATCAAAATCGAATTTGCGAGGATGTTTGTGGATGTTCCAACCAGGGTCAAAGTTCCTCCCAACATAGACAAAAATGAGAGAGGAATAAGTAATTTTGTTGCCGGAGTTTTTGAAATTTTACTTAGATTCATTACCATCGGCAAAAAAATTGCCACAGCCGCGGTATTATTAAATAAGCCGGAAAGCGGTGCTACGATCGCTGCAATAATTATCATCTGAAGAGTAAGAGACTTTTTCGCGAACTGAAAAATTTTATGTCCCAATTTTTGTATCACACCCGTCTTTGCTATTCCTCCCGATAGAATAAACATACATAAAACCGTTATTGTCGCGGTTGAGGAAAAACCGGAAACTCCCTGTTCGGGGGTAACAAGTCCCAGGATCATTAAAATCAGCATTATCAATATCGCCGTGATATCCACCGGAAGTTTTTCGGTTGTAAAAAGCAACAGTGCGAAAAATATAACTCCAAACACCTTAATAATCGGCGGTACAAGAAAAAGAGAAGCAATAAAAATTAAGGATAGTATCGGGAAAAGAGTTGTTTTTTTTATTATTTTCTTAAGTCCGGAAAAATCCATAAATAATTTTCATTATGATAAGAACATATCAAATGAAAGGGAATGATTTCAATAATGATATTTGATAAAAAAATTTTACTGAAGATATTCAGGATACTGGAAAAAAGTATTGTTACATTCCTTTGTTTGTCCTTCCAGTAAAGATCTTTTTATTGCCAGAGATGTCACGGGAAATCTACATTCGCGATAAAGATATTCTCCCGCCTCCTGGGTGTTTTGAACTTCTCCAAGAAATATCTGAACCCCCGGTATTGATACTACTATAATGTTTCCTCCATTTGGTCCTTTTGTTTTCGTATATAAAACTACCGGCAAGCCGTTTGCCGATTTTAATGTTCTCTGTATCGCGCTTTGAAGTGCAGTAGAAAGATCAAGTTCCTCGAGTCTGAGGTTATATCCGTAAGTATTATTTAAGTCCTCGAGCTGCGACTGAATCTGTTCCCGTTCTTCAATATTTCTTTCCGGTAATTCCAACGAAAGGTCCAAATTTGTTCCATCTTCCAAAACATTTCTTTGCGCAAAATTCATTAAATTCTTTGTTTCAGGATTATTTGACGCAAAAAGCTCCTGAAACACTTCCACCAAATTTGCAGGCATTGTGTCGGCTATAGTAGAAAACACCTCTCCTTCGGCTTCTTCGGGGGGTTCTACGAGCATTCTGGGGACTGTAATCGACAAAGATAAAGGTTTAAAAGAATTTCTTATTCTTTTTGCTTTTAATTTTTGTCTTATGGTATCTGCCAATTCATAGAATGCACGGGGCATTTCACAATTTACTTTTAACGCTTCTTTTTCTGATATTCTTGTATTTAAATGATCGGGAAGGATTCTAATTTCCACAGTATTTATTAAATGGTCCGGCAAGTCGCCTATTAAAGGAAACCTTTTAAGCATTATTCCCCTGGTCTGGAGTTCGTTAATTTCGTACATTTTTAACGGAAAGTCCCATATTTGTATTTCTTCCGGTGTTTCCATTATTAATTTAATAAACAAGTTGGAAACTATATCATTTTTTTTAAATCAGTCAATACATTATTTATATACGCTAAAAAAGCCCTGTGTGTTACAGGGCCCTTAGCTAAAAATTTTTTTACTTTTTTCTCTTTTGAATGTAACCAACAATCGGCCCTGCGATTAGACCAACTCCCGCCAAAATTGTGAGGTAGAGTCCGGATCCGACAGTGATTTGTATTGATTCGGCAAATTCGTCTCCAGCCATATCAAGAGCAAGCTCCTCGCTTGCGGATGACATTTCCATAAAATCAATAATTCCGATAGCCGCAGCCAATACTCCAAGAATTATCGTTATCCATAGAGGAACTTTTTGAATTGCAAGCATAACAAATGCAACTACCGCGATTCCGATAGTTATTATTCCGTCTCCATCAATTCCTGTAACTGTAAAAAATCCGGTTTCTCCCCAAGGTAAAAATGCTGCAATTACAAGCACAACCGCAGATGCCATTCCAATCAATCTCCCAAGTCCATCAGGAGCCTTTGGTTTTTTGGGATTGTCAGGATTGTTTTCTTTGACTTCTTCCATAGGTTCGAGGTTAAAAAATATATGTAAAATTGGTTTACCCTTATTATTATACCTAAATAGAATATAAAATAAATACTATGATTAATCAGGTTTAATTTCTTTATAACGAACTTCGATCACAGGTATAAGACATTCAAGCTTTTTCATTACCAAACTTATCTTTTTTATGTTTTTTTTAGAGTCGATCGTGAAATGTATTTGTGTGAATTTTTTTTCCTTATCGGGATGTTTTACGTTAATTGATTGTATATTCACGTTAAATTTTCTAAGAAGAATAGTTATCCTGGCCAGTACACCCGGTTGGTTCTGAACGTTACTGATTACATCATAATGATGGTTTTTTTTCATTTTAAATCATTATCATTTAGAGCCTGTTCACCCAAAGGAGTATTAGGGGGTACCATTGGAAATACGTGTTCATTTGGGTCAACTTTAAATGCGATCAATGCAGGTCCCTTTTCATCGCGTGCATTTTTTATTGCATTTTCCGCTTCTTCATAACTTTCCGCATTCCACGCCGGGATATTAAACGCGGAAGCAAGTATTTTAAAATCAGGATTTTTTATTACAGTTTCCGAAAGGTTTCCTTCAAAAAGTAGATTTTGCCATTGACGAACCATTCCAAGGCTCGCGTCCTCCATGATTGCAATCTTTATTCCAATATTATTTTCAGCTATTGTTGCCAGCTCCTGCATATTCATCTGAAAGCCCCCATCGCCGCATATCGCCCAGACTTCGCGATCTGGTTTCCCGAGTTTGGCTCCCATCGCAGAAGGCACTCCGTATCCCATGGAGCCGAGCCCCCCGGATGTTATGTAAGAATTTGGTTTTCTAAAACGGTAAAATCTTCCGGTCCACATCTGATTGCGCCCGACATCGGACGCGATAACAGCATTTCCTTCTGTTGCATCTGAGATCATTTTAATTATTCTGGGCTGACTTAAAAAGTCCTTTTCATTATCGGGATTCAGACTGAAATCAAGAAATCCGTATTTCTTTTTCCATTCATTGATCGCGTGCCACCAATTCTCAAATTTATGAGATGAAAGAAGTTTATCTGCGCGAATTAGGATATCTTTTGCATCTCCGGGTAAAGGAAGATCGGTAGTAATATTTTTATCTATTTCTGAAATATCAATGTCTATATGGACAAAATTAGTGTTTTTCGTAAACGACTTTAAATTACCGGTAATTCTGTCATCAAAACGACTGCCCGCGCTAATGATGAGATCGGCATTGTGAGCGGCTAAATTTGCAACTGCCTCACCATGCATCCCTATAAGGCCAAGCCATAAAGCGTGGTTTTGCGGAAAGGCTGTAATTCCCAATAAAGTACTGACTACCGGAATATTGTGTTTTTCAGAGAATTTTTTTAGTTCTGACTGAGCTCCTGAAATTTCCACTCCATGACCTGCTATTAACACAGGCTTTTTGGCTTTTTCAAGAAGTGAATTTAGTTTTTTAATCTCCGAATCACTACATTTTTCTGGGATCGGATTGTAGCCTGGCAGGTCCACTTCAGTTTCATGAATATATCGTGCTTCAGTGACCCACGCATCTTTTGAAATATCAATATGAACGGGGCCCGGCCTCCCTGTTTTTGCAATGTAAAAAGCTTCTTTTAGTGTTTTTACTATATCTTTTGCATGACTTATGAAATAGCTATGTTTAACGACAGGCATGGACATTCCCAAAACATCGGTTTCCTGAAATGCGTCCGTTCCTATCATTTCCTCGACAACCTGACCGGTTATATATACAACCGGAACCGAGTCCATCATAGAGTTTGCTATGGATGTCATCAGATTTGTTGCTCCAGGGCCTGAAGTTCCAATCGCAATACCAACTTTTCCGGTCACCCGCGCGTATCCGTCTGCCGCAAAGCCTCCACCCTGTTCCTGTCGTGGAAGAATATGTCTGACTTTATGGCCGTATTTCTTAAATTTGTCGTAGAGAGGAAGAAGTACACCACCCGGTATTCCAAATATTACATCCACGCCAAGTTCCGCCATTGCTTCACAAAATATTTCTGAACCTAACATTTCCGAATTTGATTTTGGTTGGGGTGTTTTCATTTTATTGGTTTTCTGGACGGAGTTTTCTTACAGTTTTACCGGCCTGCCACATTTCCGATTCGGCCATTTTATTAAGTTCTTTTTTGAGTTTTTTTCGGTAATCGGGATCCGTATTGGCTTTTAAAACAATTTCTGTTTCTTTTCCCTTTTTTACACTTTCGTAAAGTTCTTCAAATACCGGTTCTACAGCTTTCCGGAATTTATGACGCCAGTCGAGTGCTCCTCTCTGGGCTGTTGTTGAACAGTTTTCAAACATCCAGTCCATTCCTTTTTCACCTATTAAGGGGATTAGACTTTGAGTTGCTTCTTCGACTGTTTCGTTAAACGCTTCTGACGGACTATGACCTTTTTTCCTTAAAAGATTATATTGTGCTTCCATTATCCCGGCAAGCGCGCCCATAAGGACGCCTCTTTCTCCGGTGAGATCGCTGTATACCTCTTTTTTAAATGTTGTAGGGAATAAAAATCCTGATCCTATTCCAATGCCTATGGCGATCGCACGTTCGCGTGCTTTACAAGTCGCGTCACGGTATACCGCAAAGCTTGAATTTACTCCTTTCCCTTCAAGAAAAAGGTTTCTCAATTTTGCTCCAGGGCCTTTTGGAGCAACCAAAATTACATCAATGTCTTCGGGAGGTATTACTCCGGTCTGGTCTTTATAAACAATTGAGAATCCATGTGAAAAATATAATGCTTTGCCCGGTTCTAAATATTGTTTTATCTTATCCCACATCATTTTTTGGCCGGCGTCTGACAATAAATACATAATAATTGTTCCTTTTTTTGCGGCTTCTTCGATTGACAAAAGAGTGTTTCCTTCTTCCCAGCCGTCTTTTAGAGCTTTATCCCAGGAAGGAGAGGGTTTTCTTTGTCCCACTATCACATTAATTCCGTTATCACGAAGATTCAGGGCCTGTCCCGGTCCCTGAACTCCATATCCCAACACGGCTATTGTTTCATCATTTAATGTTTTTTTTGCTTTTTCCAAAGAAAATTCTTCGCGTGTAATTACTTTTTCCTCAATATTTCCAAATTTTATTTTTGCCATATTCTGAAATTAATAAACCGGTGTAAGCCATTTATTGTACCCGTCCAGGCTGCCGGTTGATGCCCGTTCAAATATATTTTTTATCTTTATTGTATTTTTGCCTATTTTTCCGGTTCCAATCTTTCTTTTATCAACACTTCTTATCCATGCCACTTTTGCCGCTGTTCCCGAGAAAAATAATTCATCAAAAGTATATAACATTGAACGATCAATCAATTCTTCGTGAACTTCGAGGCCGAGTTCATTCTCAAAAAGTTCAATTAATGTTTTTCTTGTTATTCCGTTTAAGATATTTGCTCCAAGCGGTGGTGTGTAAACTATGTTGTCCTTAATTCCGAAAATATTCGCGCCGCTTGCCTCGCAGACTTTCCCGTCCCGATTAAGAAAAACGGCTTCATCGTAACCATTTTGTACAGCTTCTGTTTTAGCGAGGGCGGAGTTGGCATAAGCTCCGGTGATTTTGGCTTTTACCGAAAACTGGTCGTCATCAAATCTTCTCCAGCTGGACACGCATACATTTAAGCCGTTTTCCGTATTAAAATATTCTTTTAAAGAAATCATATATACCGCAAGATCATCTTTCTGGTTATCAAAGCGCGGTGTTAAGGCTGTTGAGGCAGAATACAGTGTCGGTCGGATATAAATATCTTCTTTAATATTATTTTTTTTGGCGAGATCTATTAATATTTTTTGAAATCGTGGATAGCTGTAGTTTAGTTTCATCCCAAGAATTTTCGCGGATTCTTTAACCCTTTTATAATGGTCATCCAGCCGGAATAAATAAAGGTTTTTATTCTGTTTATTCCAGTTCCCGCGGATCCCCGTAAAGCACCCCAACCCATATTGGAGAGCCTTACACATAACTGAGACTTTCGCTTCAGCCGTTTTGCCAATCTTATTATTGATATAGCTGTATTGAAAAACTTTACTCATTTAGGAAAGGTTATTTTTTGTTTTTATAGTATAGGAAATTATAACATTTCTCAAAAGCGCTTACAGAAGCGACGATTACATCCGGAGATGTCGCCTGTGCAATTATCCTGTTTCCATTTTTATCAACTGCGGTCATTACTACCTTTACTGAAGCATCCACCCCGCCCGTAAAGATCTCCACGTTGTAGTCGATAAGTTTTATGTAGAGTTTGTCGTGTTCTTTAAAACTTTTCTTGATCGCTTTTATTATCGCGTCCACTGTACCGACTCCCGTTGCCTGTCCTATCAGTGTCTTCTTTCCATATCGGATTTTGGTGCTTGCCTGAGCTTTTTTATATTTCGACGTTTTCGTTTCGAAATCGATTACCTCCAAATATTTATTTTTTTGTCCATATTCGTCGAGATGCTCCTCAATGATATTTTGGAGATCCTGTTTTGTCATGGTTTTTCCTTTGGTTTCAAATGCTTTTATGCTTTCAAGGGTGACGTTAAGTATCGGTTTTTGAAGATTTATCGCAAATTCGTTTTTGATAATTTTTTTCAATTTAGGAAGTTCGGGGATTTTTTCCCAGAGAATTTTCTGCTTGTTTTTAATTCCTTCTTTTTGAATGTTGTAGAGCTTGTACTTGAGATAGTTGTC
>WJKQ01000064.1 GCA_014728975.1 Candidatus Peregrinibacteria bacterium
GCAATATTGCAGATTTATTAAGTGAAAAGGATTGGGCGGGAGAAGAACTTCACGGAAAAATTCATGAATTAAAAGAAAATTCTTCTCTTACTCCAAAAGAAGCTTTTGGCGCGATATATATTGCTCTTCTTGGGAAAAATAGTGGTCCCCAGGCAGGTTGGTTTCTTGAAGCACTTGATAATAAATTTTTGATTAAAAGGTTTAGCGATATAAGCAAATATTAATATGGACAAGATCGCAGTATTAGATTTTGGAGGTCAATATACTCATTTGATTGCGAATAGAATTAGAAGGTTGGGAGTTTACACTGAAATTTTGGACGGAAGGATCGATGCGCAAAATTTAGTTGGATATAAAGGCATTATTTTGTCCGGTGGTCCGGCAAGTGTAAGAGATCCGGACAGTATCCGATGTGATTCAAGGATTTATGAATTGGGAGTTCCCATTCTTGGAATTTGTTATGGACATCAGCTTACTGCTTATGCTCTTAACGGTGAAGTAAAGCCCGGTAAAATACGCGAGTACGGACAGGCTCATATTACCTTCGCTGAAAAAAAGGGGATTTTTGAAGGACTTGACGATAGCGAAGACGTTTGGATGAGTCATTTTGATCAGGTTGTAAACGCTCCTGAAGGTTTTAAGGTAGTAGCTTCCACCGAGTTTTGCCCAATTGCTGCAATGGCGGATTATGAAAGGAATATTTATACTGTACAATTTCATCCCGAAGTAACGCATACTCCCTGCGGAAAGATTATTCTGGAAAATTTTGTAAATCTTACCGACGCAAAACGTGAATGGAATATTGATACGTACATTGACGATATCATTAAAAAAATTAAAGAAAAAGCCGATCAGAAAAAAGTTTTTTTACTTGTAAGCGGCGGCGTGGACAGTACTGTCGCTTTTTTACTTTTGGATAAAGCTTTGGGACAGGGTCGGGTTTATGGTCTTTTTATCGATACAGGATTCATGAGACTTAATGAAAGGAAAGAAGTTGAAGAGGCTCTTAAAAAAGTAGGTATAACCAATTTACATGTTTATGATGCAAGTGATCAGTATTTTGAAGCTTTAAAAGGCGTATATGAACCCGAGGAAAAGAGAAAAATAATTGGGGATTTATTTGTAGATATCCAGAAAAAAGTTTCAGAGAAATTAAATTTGAATCCTGAAGAATGGATACTGGCACAAGGTACTATATATCCCGATACGATCGAAACGGGGGGGACAAAATACGCTTCAAGAATCAAAACTCATCATAACCGTGCGGATAAGATACAGAAGCTTATAGATGAAGGCAAAGTTATTGAACCTATTTCTCAACTTTATAAAGACGAGGTAAGACTTGTTGGAGAAAGGCTTGGTCTGGCGGAAGAACTTGTTATGAGACATCCTTTTCCGGGGCCGGGTCTTGCTGTAAGAGTTCTTTGCGTCAGAAAGGAAGAGTATCCCCATAATGTTTCAAAGCTTGAAAATGAAATAAATACAATAGTTCAGAAAGATAATTTCAAAGCAAAGATTCTTCCGATAAAAAGTGTCGGCGTCCAGGGAGATGAACGAACATATAGACATCCCGTTATGGTCTATGGTGATTGGGTTTCGTGGGATAGACTAAGCAACCTGTCTACACAACTGACTAATCAGTTCCCCGAGGTTAACAGGGTTGTTTTGGGCTTGAGGCCTTATGAATTTGATGTTTTTACTGTACATACTTCCTGTTTGACAAGAGACCGTGTTTCGACTATCCAAAAGGCGGACAGGATCGTTATGGATTATTTAGTGGAAGCCAATATCGAAAGAGAGATCTGGCAATTCCCTACTGTACTTTTACCTATCAGCGTGGGTAATCAAAATGGTGAATCTCTGGTTCTCAGGCCGGTTTGCAGCGAGGAAGCTATGACTGCAAATTTTTATTATATGGAATTAAACAAACTAAACGAGCTGTTAAAAAGGTTAGCCGGTCTGGAAAATATTTCCGGTATTTATTACGATATTACAAATAAACCGCCCGGTACTATTGAATGGGAATAATTAATCAGTTAAGAGTTATTTTCTCTGGAGTTGATATCTTTATTCCAAAGTGTTTTTCAACAAATCGTTTAAACCTTTGCGGATTATCGGTGGTTATAAATTGTCTTTTTTTATTTTTTGTAATTTTTTTTTCAATTTCGGGATGTCTTTTCAGATAATCTTTTAGACTTTCCGCGGTTGCTTCTCCTGAAGAAATAATTTTTACCTTATTTCCCATAATCTTTTGAAAATCGTTTTTCATAAGAGGATAATGAGTACAACCCAATATTAACGTATCAATATTATTTGTTTTTAACGGCTTCAGATATTTTTTTAATATTGATTTCGCTTCCGGTTTATTGTGCCATCCCTCTTCAATGAAAGGAACAAGTAAGGGACACGCGCTACCAACAACTTTAATATTTTTATTAATTTTTGTTATCTCTTTTTCATATACTCTGGAAGCGATGGTTGCTTTTGTTCCCACAACGCCTATTCTGTTTATTTTGGTGGTGTTTACCGCTTTTTCCACTGCCGGTATCAGAACTCCAAGGATTTTTTTGTTTTTTTCCAGATTTCCGTTTAAATATTTTTTTTGAATGTATCGGAGTGCTGTGCTGGAAGCGGTATTACAGGCAAATATTATCAATATTATTCCCTTATCAAACAGGAAATTTATCGCCTGTTCTGAAAATCTTTGTATGTTTTCCGGACTGTGGTTTCCGTACGGTGCTCTGGCATTGTCTCCCAGATATAAATAATCATATTCAGGAAGTAAATCCATAATTGGTTTTAAAACCGTCATCCCGCCGTATCCGGAATCAAATATTCCTATCATTTAATATAATTAATCTTAATATAATCTACATTTCATTTTCTTGACTATCAAGTGCCTTTCCAAGCTTCTTTTTTGATTTTTCTTCATTTTTTTTCTAGTATATTTGTATGAATAAAATTTTTAGATATATTTTCTTATTTACAGGTCTTTTTGTGGGTCTGCTGTTTACCTGGCAGTTTTTAAGCAATGCTTCTGTTGTCAGTGATTTTCCCGCGGATGAAATGGAGGCAAGAGATGAACTTTTTAAAGATTTTCTTGATGAACAATCATATCTACAAAGCAGGATTGTTTTTTTACGTGAGGAAATAGAAGATTTCCAATCAGAGGTGGAACTTCAAAGCGAAGTTTCAAATGTTGAAGTTTTAGAAGATTTAAAACGTGATGTCGGTTTATCGGAGGTACAGGGAGAAGGTATAGAAATATTACTTGATGACAGTCCTTTTGCTCTTAGATCCGGTTCTGAAGTTTCTGATGTAGAATTGGTTCAGGCGGCCGATATCAGAGATATTGTAAATATTTTATATGCAGCAAATGCTGAAGCAATTTCTGTTAACAATCAAAGGATAATTGCAACTTCTCCGATTTCTTCTGTCGGAACAACCCTATTGATTAACAATTCTTATGTGGCTCCGCCTTTTACGATCAAAGCGATAGGAGACACTGAAATTATGCTGGAAAGGCTTCTTAATGAAAATTTTCTTACTTCTTTATTTGATAGAATTAGAAAATATAAGGTTTTTTTTGAGGTTTCCGTTAAAAATTGGCTTACTATTCCGATATATAACGGTGATCTAAAAACATCGTATTTAAATTTGATTGATGGTTATGATAAATAAAAAAATATTAATATTTGTTGTTTCAATTTTTTTAGGACTGCTGATCGTATTTCAGGTCAGATCTTTTGCAGGAATAAATAATATATTTCTCAGGGACAGTCAAAGTAATATTTTTCAGGAAATAAAAATATTGAAGGAAAAGAATGAAGATTTACAAAAAGAGGTTGAGAATCTTAAAAGTTTACTGGAACAGCTTGACGATCAAAACCTCGCTCTTGATGCCATTAAAAAAGAAATTGAAAAATATATGAAATTGTCAGGAAAATATCCTGTTTTTGGACCCGGGCTCACTATCACTATCAAGGATAGGCTTACGACTCCCTGGGTTGTTGATTCAATCAATGAATTTTTCTATGCAGGCGCTGAAGCAGTTTCTATTAACAATATTAGAATAACAAATAATTCTGCCGGTCTGGACACGCTACCTCAAGGGCAAATATTACTTAACGGCAGTATACTTTCCACGCCTTATAATTTTGATATTATTGGAGAATCTTCAGTAATATTGGAAATTCTTGAGGTTCCGGGAGGGATCTTGGATAAATTGAAAGCAAAATTTCCCGAAGCTACAATATCAATTTCGGAAAAAGACGTGATACGTATGGAGTAATTTATTTGTATATATACAATAGCCATAATGGCTGAAGCGCAATGATTATAAGTAAAATAATTAAAAACACCCTCTTGCTAAATTTTTCATAAAAAAGTTTTTTGGAAATCCTTTTAATGATCGTGTTTTGCTGATCGAGTTTTTCTTGTAACTCATCTTCGCGTCTGTTGTATTCGTACTTTTCCCGGTGGAATTCCAGCATTGGGATACTGTTTTTAATCTGTGTTTCAAGTTGTCCGACTCTGTAATTTGCTATTTCCAGACGCTCCTGTTTTTGTAAAAGCTCTTCTTTAAGCTGATTATACAGGTGTTTATATATTTGTGTGTTTGAATTCGGTCTCTTTCCCGTAGACACTGTATTGACATTGTCTTTATTTATCACTTCTATATTGTCTATATTGTCCATGCGATTGTCTATAGACGTTTTTGATCTAGACATGTCGACATTGTCTATTGTATCTGTCATTTCTTTTTGTTTTCTAAATTCTATTATTTCCTTTTTATCAAGAAAAACTCTGCCATTATTAACTTGTCTGGACAGTTTATTTGCTTTGATATACCTGTCTACCGTCCTTGTAGATACTTTTAACAGTTTGCCAGCGCTTTTTCGATCAATATTGTATTTTTTTGTATTCATATATTGTCTACTTATTGTCTACATAATGTCTATAGACTAAATGTAGACACGGAGTCGACATTATTTTACTTATTTTGTCTACTAATGTCCAGTTTCTATATTTTTTCTTTACTTTAACCTTTTTGATTATCATAATGTATTTTGTAATTAAAGATTCCTATGAAATTATTAAACTCTTCTTTGTTTACAGTGTTATTATTTGTTTATTTTTCTGTTCCTGTATTTGCGGAAAAACATATATTTGAATCATTCATAGCCACCGAAACAAATAAAATTGAACTTATCGGAGGAAGTAAAGGCGGGCAATTTGGTGCTGATATCGTTTCCGGTGATATTAATGGTGACGGGTATGACGATATTGTTGTTGGTTCACCTTTTTCTTCATCAACACAAAGAGAATGGAACGGTACGGTATCTGTAATTTTTGGAAAATCCGATTTTGAAAAAGAAATATTTGATTTTAATCAAGTTTCTCCCGATATATTAATATCCGGAGAAAATTCCGGAGATCAATTGGGTTCAGCGGTTGCTCTGGGTGATTACAATAACGATGGTTTTGACGATATTGCTGTTGGAGCATTTAATGCGAAAAATTTGGATGACAGAACCGGTAAGGTATACATTTTTTACGGCAGGTCGGTTTGGGGTAATCAAAACATTGATCTTGCCTTTGATAACCCCAGCAGAGAATTAATTGGGAAGTCTGTTAATGGTGGATTTGGATTATCATTGGATACTATGGATCTAAATAATGATTCAATCGATGACTTATTTATCGGTGCTCCGTTTGTTTCCACTTCGTCAAAAAATAATGCAGGGGCGGTGTATGTGTATTCTGGTACATCAAAAGGGCTTTCTTCCTATATTATGGCAGTTTTTTACGGCCTTAAGAATGATGAAAGATTTGGTTCGGCAATCAGCGGAGGCGATATTAATGGTGATGGATCAACAGATGTCGTTATTGGAGCGTATCATGCAAACAATGAAGATTTAGCCAGATCCGGAAAAGCTTATATCTATACCGTTTTTGATAAATTTCCTTCTGCCGTTGTTAATCCAACCCATGTTTTAGAGGGGCTTGTAAGTAATTCCTGGTTTGGTTTTTCCGTTGATGTCGGTGATATTAATGGAGATCTTTTTGACGATATAGCTGTCGGTTCATTTCCTTATTCAGGCGATAAAACTACAAGCAGGGTTTCGGTTTACCATGGGAGTCCGGAATTTGATTATATTGTTGATACCGTTATAGACGATCCAATAAATGGTATTTTGTTAGGGGCAAATGTTCTTCTTGAAGATATTAATTCGGACGGTAAAGCTGAAATAATTGTTGGTGCTCCCGGCATTAATGAATTCACAAGCTATAAGGAAGGAAATGTTTATCTTATTTACAGTAACGATAATGGAAAGACGTTCAGGCACAGTATAAAAAATAAAGATGTGACATCCATTATTTATGGAGAAAAAGCAGATGACTGGTTCGGCTACGATATTGAAAACCTGGATTTTAATGGAGACGGATTTCAAGATCTTGCTGTCGGATCGCGTTATTCCGATTCTTCCCGATCCGTCAATAACGGCAAAGTTTTTATCTTGTTTGGGAATAATAAGCCTTTTGGCAGTAAAAAAGAGGTTTTTTCTAATGGTTTTGTTACAAGAGCTGAATTTATCAGTTATGTAATCAAAAGGTTTGATTTGAAAAATAAAAGATCTGACGAAATAAAAAAATGTAAGGATCATAAAGAATTTTGTCTATTTAATTTTTTGGCAATGTCTTCGTACGAGGACATTAAATTAGATCCAAATATTGTTCTTTACCCCGATATTCCATCGGATCATCCTTATTTTGAGGATATAACCATAGGAACGATGCTGGGACTAATTAACGGTTATTTAAGCGAAGAGGACAGTCCCTTCCGTCCGGAGTTTACAGTTTCAAGAATTCATGCTCTAAAAATAGTATTAGGTGCCGCTGAACTTGTACCTCCCAAATATAGATTTGAATTAATAAATATTTTAGGATCTCTTGAAAACCTCAGAAGTCAGCATTCATATTTTTCCGATGTGGATCCCAGGATTTCTCATATGTGGTGGTATCCGCGATATGTAAATTTTGCGGTAGAAAAAGGCATTTTGGACAATAGTGAATTATTCAGGCCCGATGATAATATTACCTGGAATGAATTAAACAGATTGATCGACCGTACGTTGGAATATATTAATTCGCAAAATGCGTAAATTATGTCACGCTGAGATACAAAAGATTAAGCCTTCAGTGTCAGAAGTTAAAAAAAAGAAACGTAATCCCATCTATGCAGTAATTGATAATGTCCGAAGTCTTTACAATGTAGGGGCTATTTTTCGAACTTCCGACGCAGTTTTGCTAAAGAAACTTTATTTATGTGGTATTACAGGTTTTCCGCCGCGTAAAGAAATTTCAAAAACAGCTTTGGGAGCTGAAGAAACAGTTCCCTGGGAGCATTATGATGATTCGTTGGAAGTTATTAAAAAATTGAAAAAAAACGGCGTCAAAATAGCTGCCGTTGAATTAACGGATGAAAATATCAGGTATGACAAAGCGGAATATAAATTTCCCGTCTGTTTTGTCTTTGGACATGAGGTTGAAGGAATTTCGGATGATGTTATACAATTTGTAGACTTTGCAGTATATTTACCTATGTCAGGGCGTGCGAATTCTTTGAATGTTGCGACATGTTATGGAATCATTATGTACGAAGCTCTAAAAAAAATTAAAAAATAATATGTTTGGTTGGTGGAAAATAACTGTTTTTGGAATAATTTTTACAATATTTGTTCTTGTTTGGGTTTTTCTTTTTGGCCTTTCCTCAAACCAACCGGGATCTTTTTTTAATAAGGGAAACAATGCAGTCTGGATTGCTCATGAGTGGGTTGGAGAACCCAAAAGTGATGAAGAAATCCAAGATTTTGTTGATAGTCTGAAAAAACACCAAATAGGAACGGTTTTTGTACATACAGGTCCTCTTAAAGAAGATGGTACTGTTGACCCCGACACATATAAACATGCCATTAATTTTATTGATTCCGTAAAAAAATTTGATAAAAAGATCGATTATCAGGCATGGCTTGGACAGCTTAGAAGTAAAATTGATTTATCCGATGAAGAAGTCAGAAATAATATTAAAAATCTTTGTATTATTCTCACACAAATGGTCGGTTTTGACGGTATTCATTTTGATATTGAGCCGGTATGGGATGAAGATGAGGATTTTATAAAACTTTTAAAAGAGGTTCGAGAAGGTATTCCTGATAAATATTTATTGTCTGCGGCATTGGCTGAATTTATTCCCCAGTCATTTTTATGGTATGTTGAGAATGTTTACAGTTTTGAAAAATATAATAGCGAGGTAAACTATAAAAATGTTGCGAAATATGCTGATCAGATTATAGTGATGGTATACGATACCGGGATAAATAATGAATGGATTTACAGGTGGTTCATAAAAGAAGAAACAATCAGAGTAACCGATCTTTTAGAAAATAAGGAGGTGTTTATAGCAATTCCCTCGTATGATGAAGAAAAAGAAGGTTTTAATCCCAAAGCCGAAAATATGGAAAACGGATTAAAAGGTATAATAAAGGGATTAAATAATTTCAGAAGTAATGAAAATAGCTTTGCGGGGGTTGCAATATATCCTTATTGGGAAATAGACAAAGAAGAATGGAAAATGTATGAAGAATTGTGGCTTAAATAATTATGTTAATTTTTGATATTACAAACGAGACGGATGTTAAGGTTCCAAAAGACTTTTTTCAGAAATATGTTGATAAACTTTATCGGCTTTTGAATGTAAAGATAGATAATGATTTATTGGGTCGAGACGGAACGATCGATCTTGTTCTCACCGATGACAAAACCGTTCAGGCTTTGAACAGGGAATACAGAGGAATAAATAAGCCAACCGATGTTATTTCCTTTGCGTATCTTGAGGTTACAGAATATGAAAAAGAAAAAGGTGATATTATTGTCGGAGATATTTTTATCTCCGCTGATACGGCCAAAAAACAGGCAAAAAAGAAAAAACACAGTCTAAAAAAGGAGCTTGCAATTCTTTTTGTACATGGTTTACTGCATCTTTTTGGTTTTGATCATCAGTCAAAAAAACAGGAAGCTGAGATGGAAAAATGGGCTAAAAAGCTTTTGTCCTAATTTTTTTTAGTTTTAGGACTTTCCCACATGTATTCAAACATTGTGCGGATCATTTTTGTAAGTTCGCGGCTTTCTATCATTAAGCCCGTGAGGCCGGTTTCTTTGTTAAACATGGTTATTACTATGCGGTTATTGTAAGTTTCGATGTTTCCGCCAAAATCAAACCCTTTCTCTTTTATTAACCTGATTTTTTTGAAGCGGTTTTTGGCATAAGCTCCTTCTGTCCAATTCTTGGTATAATCGCTTTCCACAGCTATCTGCCGGATGGAAATATTATACTTTTTACGATGTTTCAATAGTTTTTCTCTAACCTTAACAGGATAAACATCATAATGTTCGCTCCATGAAGCGTATTCCAGGCAATCTTCATCTGCTTCGCCTTTTCCGTACATTTTTAAATACATTTCTTCAAGATGCCCGGGATTATCAAAAAATTCCACTTTTGGTTTTACTTTTTTGGCTTCGTAAAGGTATCTAAGTTCAGGAAGAAGATTTTCCAGAATTCGCAACGTGCGTTTTTATCTAAATATTCTTTCTTCAAGTATTTCAGTCAATCTTTCCGGTTCCGCGGCAATATAATAACGTGTTTTATCCTTTACATAAAACCTTACAAGCCCTTTTTTTTGAAGGCTTTCAAGGATATCGTAGATTGTTGTTCTATTTAAATTTGTTTTTTTTGCTATCCATTGCACAGTTGTGTGTTCAAGCTGGAGTAAAGCCAGATAAACCTGTGTTTCCTTTTCAGAAAGTCCTATTTCTGTTAATATTTTTTGAATAGTCGCCATTTTAAATTGGTGTTGTGGAATCTCCTCGACATTATTTTACCCTTTATTTACGCATTATTCAATCTTTTTGTGTGGGTATTTATTGACACCGATTTTGTATAGCTTAATATTGAAATCTCCTTTATTTTATAACTAATATTCAAAATGAACCAAAATACACTGTCAAAAAATGAAAACATAGGCTGTGATGCCCTTATTACTGCGGAAATCGCGACTGTTCAAAATCCGGAAGATAGATTAGAAGGTTTTTACACTCAAAGAGAAGCTGTAAATGAAACAGTAACTGCAACAGGTGCAGGTATTAGAATTGTTGTGCCCGGATTAAGAACAATTTTATAAAAGAAAGAAACTGCCCAAGCCTGAAAACTGTCCTGAATGCAGGCAAAAAAGACGGCTAAGCCTTCGAAATGAGAGGAAACTTTATAAGCGCAAATGTGATAAATGTCATATAGATATCATCAGTACTTATCGCAAAGACAGCCCTTACAAGATTTATTGTCAGGAATGTTTTTGGGAATATTTGGGTTAAAACATTTCATCCAGGTCGACGTTCTGCCAGTCTTCAGAATAAGGCGATTTCTTTTTGAGGTTGATTCGTATACGAGGGGTTTCCAGTTCTTCGAGATGTTTTTGCTTTCCCGGTCCCTGAAGAAGATGTGTTTCGACATTGCGCGTCAGTTGAAAATCGGTTTTGTTGAGTGTGAATTCGATGATTCTTTGGGATCCGATTTCAAATTCTTCCATACCAATTTCAGTATATAAAGGGTGCGTTTCGTCTTTTTCAATTTCTCCGTCTGAAGATTTTATCCTTTCGATTATTCGTTCAAAAGCTTCATCACGCGCCGCCGCCTTTGTTTGGGCAATTTCGCGAAGTCCTTTTTTTTCTCCTCCTATTCCCATGTTTATATTTTACCAGTAAATAATTTTGATCTCAATGAAATGGTGTTTATTTGACAGAATTATTAATTTTAAATAACATTCGTAGGCTTAAATAAATAACAAAATTCTTATGAAAAAAATATTTATTTCTATTTTGTCTGTTCTTTTATTATTTGGAATAACAGGCTGCAGCTGGTTTGTTGAAGAGCCTGAAAGAAGTCCGGAAGAAATTGTACGGGAAGCTTTTAATAATATATACGACGTAAAATCCTTAAGTTATAATTTTTATCTGACCGGTATTGTTGATCCGCCTGCCGGAGAGGGTGAGTCTTATGATTTTTTTATTAGTTTTGAAGGTAATCAGGAC
>WJKQ01000065.1 GCA_014728975.1 Candidatus Peregrinibacteria bacterium
AAGGTTCCGCATTCACAAGAACCAAACTTAAAAATTTAAAAACAGATCAAGTAATAGAAAACACATTTAAATCCGGCGAAGCAGTCGAACTCGCGGACATTATTCGAAAAAAATGCCAGTATCTGTACAATGACGGCAACGAATATTATTTTATGGACAACGTAAACTACGAACAGTTTTCGTTAAACAAAGAAGCAATTGGCGAAGCGGCCAAATTTTTGCTTGAAGGAACAGAATGCTACGCGCTACATATCGACGGAAAACCCGTCAGCATACAGCTTCCCCCAAAAATGGATTTTAAAGTCGTTTCAACCACACCCGGAGTAAAAGGAGACACCGCAACCGGCGGCAGTAAAGAATGCACAATCGAAACCGGAGCAACAATAAAAGTCCCTTTATTCATCAAAGAAGATGACATAATAAAAATAAACACGGAAGACGGAACATACGTATCCAAAGCTTAAAATTTACATCTCAACCTTCAGCCGCTCCGAAAACATGCGATTCAACCATCTTCAAAATAATTTCAATTCAATTTTAAATACTTTCAGCCGCCCCGAAAATCAGCGACTCTCTCATCTATCACCCGTTTGTAATCATACTTATCAGTATCCTCCCGGATTTTCCAGAATCTCGGCAGCCTATCTTCGTTCTCAACTAATCCCAAATGCGTAAGCATATGATGCTCCTTGCACAGTGGCACAATCTGATAAGGATCATGATATCGATAAAGCGCAAACCTCCTGACGTGGTGAAGATGCGCATACTGCTTCCTGCAACCAGGAAAAGCACAAGTCTGAGAAGTCGTGCTGACAATATACTTTTTTATATTTGTCGGAATAGCACGCGACCCGGCTCCAAATAAATTCTGAGTTCTATTTTTTTCTTTTTTTAATGCTTTTTTTTCTATTTTCTTTATAGTATCTACTCTCTTATCCCCCTCTTTTTTCTCTTTTATCCCTTTTATCTCTATTTTCTCTTTAATCTCATTTATTTCTTTTATCCCTTTCTCTTTTACCTCTTCCTCTTTTTTCTCTTTTATCTCTTTATTCTCTTTATTCTCTTTTTTCTCTTTTATCTCTTTATTCTTTTTATTCTCTTTTATCCCTTTCTCTTTTTTCTCTTTTTCTCTTTTCCTATTTTCTTTCAAATATCTTCTTCTCAACTTTTCTTCCCTTAATTCCAAAAATTCCTGCATCAGATCCTTCCATTCATTTTTCCCTTTAAGTTTCTGAAGCTGATCAGCCAAATGCTTGGGAATCAGCATATTAACAATGACCTTATTTTCTTCTTTTTCCCTGAAAAATTCATCCCTCCCGCTCGACTTCCCAGGAAGCTCTTGTTGTTTTTTGAATTCCTTTACATATACTTCTAATGTGTTTTTACTCATTTTTCTAACTTTTTCCGCCCAAAATTTCTCATTTTCACTTGTAGCAATCGCCGCAACCGGTTTCACGGAATTTACACCTTTTTCTTCAACAATTTTTCTCAATTCCGGTTTATCTTCTGTCTTTCGAAGAACTCTTAATGCTTCGTTTACCTGATATCTACTCATTCCCGCCAATTTTGCTGAATATTCGTATATAGATGAAAATCCCTCCTTTTTCCAAATCCTTCTTTTTTCAATTTCAGGAAGAAGCAGAGCACACTTCCGCATCCATTCTTTAACAGTCTTGCCATATTGGACAAATTTTTCATGTATGTTTTTATTTTTAATATTTTTTTGCTGATTTTCCGGAATTTTCACAGGTTTTCAAGGTTATCTGACAACTGTATATTAGCTTAATTTAGCCAAAATCTCCAGCAAAAACACAAAAACCGACATGACAAAACCGCACAGTGAGTGTATGCTCACCTTTTAGTCTGAATTTTTCTAAAAACACACGCATCAGCATTCAAAATCTTAGTACCCTACTTCTTGGAAAACTTCAAAAACATCAATCTCCCCACACAAAACAATCCAAACTCCAGCAAACAAACCCACGACTTCCCAGGAAGCCCTCCAATTTTCCTTTACTAAACTTAGCCGTCAAATTAGAATAGCCATACAAAACAAATTTCCCATGCTCGACATAAAATTCATCATCGAAAACCCCGGCCTCATAAAACAGGGTGCCGCAAAAAAACACGTAAAAGTCCAGGTCGATAAAATCGAGGAACTTTACAACAAAAGAAATAAAAAACTCCGGCAAGCTGAAAAACTTAGAGCCCGTCAAAACGAAGTTTCCAAAGAAATCCCACAGAAAAAAGACGAAGAAAAAGAAAAACTCCTTAAAGAGATGAAAAAAGTTAAAGACAGATTAAACTTACTCGAGCCGGAAATCGACAATCTTGAAAAAGAACTCGAAACACTGGCCTCAATAATCCCAAATCCCCCGCTCGACTCTGTCCCGGAAGGAGAAGATGAAGAAGATAATAAAATTATAAAAATACAAGGCGAAAAACCAAAATTCGATTTCAAACCCAAAAACCACCTGAAAATCGGGGAAAACCTAAACATAATCGATATGGAAAGAGGGGCAAAAATATCCGGAAGCCGCTTTTATTATCTGAAAAACGAAGCAGTCCTTCTTGAATTCGCATTAGTCCAGCACATCATTCACAAGCTGGTCTCTAAAGGCTTCACCTCTACAATTCCTCCTGTTCTCGTAAAAGAAGAAGCAATGTTCGCTACGGGATTTTTTCCTACCGACAGAAATGAAATCTATGAAGTAAATCCAGAAGACGACAATCTTTTTCTCGTCGGAACTTCTGAAGTACCGCTAAAC
>WJKQ01000066.1 GCA_014728975.1 Candidatus Peregrinibacteria bacterium
TCCTTTTTTTCTTCTTTTTTTGGTAATTTTAATGATTTTCTTTCTTCTCTAAGTTCTTTTTCATGCATTTTTCTGAATGTTTTACCTGCAGGTATAAGTTTACCTATAATTACGTTTTCCTTAAGGCCTTCGAGATTATCTATTTTGTTTGTAGTTGCCGCTTCAACCAGAACTCTGATAGTTTCCTGGAATGAAGCCGCTGAAAGCCAGCTGTCTGTAAATAAAGCGACTCTGGTTAATCCGAGGAGCAGTCTTTCTCCTTTTGCTTTTTTCTTGTTTTTCTTTTCCAGTTCTTCATTGACTTTATCAAACTGTATAATATCCACAATTTCACCAGGCAATAAATTGCTGTCACCGCTGTCGAAAATTCTTATTTTTGAAAGCATCTGTTTTGCTATAATTTCTATGTGTTTGTCGTTAATGTTTTGCCCCTGGGACGCATAAATACTTTGCACCTCTGTTACTATGTATTTTTGAACTGTGTACGTGTCTGTTAAAGACATAAGTTTTTTCAAATCCAGATGACCGTTTGTTAATGAATCTCCTTTTTTAACGTCTTCTCCGTTTTTGATTTTTACGGTTCTTCCGTGAGGGACTATATAGTCTTTTTCTACAAGACCAAGACTTTCCGTTATAATTTTATCTTCTGTGATTTCTTTTATCTTTCCCGGCTCCGTGGCTTTAATTGATCCTTTGTGAGTTTCGGCTTTTGCGATTATTGTCTTATTTTTTACTTTGTCTCCTTTTTTAACAACCGGCTTCATGTCTCCGGTAAGCTGATACTCTATCACGATTTTATCCGACGATGTTACGGTAATTTCAGTTTGTTTTCCTTTTTGATGAATTTTTGCTTTTCCGTCGATTTCCGAAATTACTGCCGGGCTTTTTGGAGTTCTTGCTTCAAATAATTCTTCCACACGCGCGAGACCTTGTGTGATATCGCTTCCTTCTGCAACACCTCCCATATGGAATGTACGCATTGTAAGCTGGGTTCCTGGTTCACCGATACTCTGTGCCGCAATAATTCCAACGGCTGTACCAATCTTTACCTTTTTGTTTGTTCCCAGATCTTTTCCGTAGCATTTTACACAAATTCCTCCTTCCGTCTGACATGTCATTACGGATCGGACAGAGACACTTTCGATGTTTAAATCCTCTATTGTTTTAAGTGTGTCTTTTTCAATGATTTCATCTTTTTTTGCAATTATCTTTTTGGTTTTTGGATCTTTAAGGTCTTCTGCAAATGTCCTGCCATATATTCTGGATTCAAATTTTTCACCAATGTCTTCTGATTCCTCTTTTGTGACTGTGTGGATATAGGTTGAACCGCAGTCGTATTCTCTGATAACTATATCCTGGTTTGAGTCGACAAGTCTTCTAGTAAGGTATCCTGCTTCGGCTGTTTTTAGGGCGGTATCGGATTTTCCCTTTCGTCCGCCATGTGTTGCAATAAAGTATTCCAGGATATCAAACCCTTCTTTTAGATTTGATTTAATGGGAAGTTCGATTGTTTTACCTGCAGGATTTGCAACCAATCCTTTAATACCACATAGCTGTGTTACCTGTCCCCAGTTTCCGCGTGCCCCTGAATCGATCATGTAAAAAATATTATTTTCCTCCTCTATACCGTTGATCATTTTATTCGTAGTATTTGATTTTGTTTCTGACCATATTTGTATAGTGTGATTATACCTTTCCTCTTCAGTTATTAACCCTTTCCAGTATTGGTTATTTATTTGTTTGACTATTTCGGATGCTTCCTCGATTATTTCTTCTTTTTCTTTTGGAACAACCATATCGGCATGGGAAAATGAAATGCCTGACTTTGTCGCAAACCTTAAACTTATATCCTTTAAATTGTCGGCGAGTATTGTGGTTTTTTCATTTCCCAATAATTCAAAACATTCAGTTACCAGCTTGCTGAGTTGTTTTTTGTCAATGTTTTTGTTGTAGAAAGGCAACCCTTCCGGAAGAAAGCTGTTGAAAATCAGTCTTCCGATAGTGGTTTCTATTATTTCATCTTTATATCTACATTTTATGGGTGCCTGTAAATGAACTTTATCGTTTTGGTAAGCGAGTATGGCCTCTTCGATTCCGTAAAATATTATGCCTTCGCCCTTTTTGCCTGGAGTAATTTTTGTAAGATAGTAGCAACCGAGAACCATGTCCTGAGTTGGAGTTATTATAGGTTCTCCGGCAGAAGGTTTCAGCAGATTGTTGCTTGAGACCATTAATGTTTTTGCTTCTTCCTGCGCTTTTTTTGATAAAGGAACATGGATTGCCATCTGATCTCCATCAAAGTCGGCATTAAACGCGGCGCATACAAGCGGATGTATTTGTACGGCTTTACCTTCTATAAGTACCGGTTGAAAAGCCTGGATTCCCAGTCGATGAAGGGTCGGAGCACGGTTTAAAAGTACATAGTGGTCTTTGGTTACTTCCTCAAGGATATCCCATACCTCGCGTTTGCTTGCGTTGATCAATTTTTCCGCGTTTTTGATATTGTGCGCGTAGCCGTCTGTAATCAATCTGCCTATTATGAAGGGTTTAAAAAGTTCCAGAGCCATTATTTTTGGCAGGCCGCATTGATTGAGTTTTAATTTTGGTCCGATAATAATTACTGAACGTCCCGAATAGTCGACACGTTTACCAAGAAGATTCTGTCTGAATCTTCCCTGCTTTCCTTTAAGCATATCTGAAAGAGAGCGCAGTTTGCGTTTGTCTCCCGAATTAAATACCGTTCTTCCCTGTCTTGCACTGTTGTTTAACAGTGTATCGACTGCTTCCTGAAGCATCCTTTTTTCATTTCTGCATATTACTTCAGGTGCTCCTATTGACATTAATCTTTTTAGACGATTGTTTCGGTTTATTACACGTCTGTACAGGTCATTTAAATCAGAAGCCGCGAAGCGTCCTCCGTCCAGTTGCACCATGGGTCTTAAATCGGGGGGAATTACAGGCAGGACCGTTAAAATGAACCATTCGGGTTTTGTTCCTGACTTTAATAAACTTCCTGCAAGTTTTATTCTTTTTATTATTTTTTTTAGTTTTTGTCCGGAACTTCTCTTTTTTTCTTCCTCCAATTCTTTGATCAATTTTTCAAGATCCATTGAAGCCAAAATTTCTCTTAAAGTTTCTGCTCCTGTTCCCGCTTTGAATATATACCCAAATTTCATTGATATGTTTCGATATTCGATTTCGGAATATACTTTTCCTACGTGTAGTTTTTCCAGTTGTTCTTTTGTTTCAGAATTTTGATAATCAAGTTCTTCGATTTTTCTGGCAAATTCTTTTACAAGATCTTTTTCTGCTTTTTTTTGTTTTTTCTTATCTTCGATTTTTTCGACTTCCAGTGATTTTTGCTTGAATTCTTCACGTATTTTTTTCTTATGGGTTTTATATTCTTCCTGAAGTCGCGAAAGTGTTGTCTCTTTCCCTTTTTCGTCAACTTCGGATACGATATAAGCGGCAAAGTAAACCACCTGTTCAAGAGTTTTTATTGGGAGCTCCAAAAGAAGACCGATTCTACTGGGTGTTGATCTTAAAGACCAAATATGAGTAACGGGAACCGCCAGTTTTATATGTGCCATTCTTTCGCGTCTTACAGATGATCTTGTAACTTCGACGCCGCATTTTTCACAA
>WJKQ01000067.1 GCA_014728975.1 Candidatus Peregrinibacteria bacterium
CCAATATGGAATTTTTGAATGAAGGAAGTATTCCTGGTAAGGATAATGAAAATCCATTTGTTTTGGGTGATGATTTTGATGTGCCGAAGGATTTGAAGCCTTTTAAAGTTGATTCGGTTAAAGAGGGAGGTGACTTTCCTGGTGTAATAAGAAGAGTAAAGGTTTTTCAGGACGCAGTCAGACTTCGGTGTGGATCTGTTTTGAACGATACTTTTCTGCATCTTGGGCGGGTTTTGTCCTCAAAAATTACTAATGGCGATCTGGATCTGGAAAAAACCGGTGCTTTTAGGGAAAAGCTCATGAAGAAGCTTGATCTTTTGAAAAATCTTTTGATGGAATGCGGTCTTGTATCTATTACACGGTCTCATTTTAATGAAATGATAAGGGTCGTAATAGATCTTCCGGAAACTTCTGAAAATAGGAAATTAGTTGAATTGGTAAAATCTTCCATGAATGTTTTGAACTATATTGAAGATCCGATCCGGCATTCCAATCAGAGAGTTAATATGCTTACAGATGAAATTGACGGTTTGATGGATAAGGTTAATGAAATTTTAAATATCCCCGATCATGAACGCGATTCTGAGCATAGAAAAACTCTGAGCCGCAGTGAGAAAATGCGTGATAAAAAAATGAAAAGCCTTTCTCGTGCCAGGAGATTTAAAGCCGAGTTGATTAATTCGATTGAGAAAATATTTTCCTGTGACCTTGATGATGGTGAGGTTCTGACAGAATTAACGGATGATTTTATTTCTTTACTGAGGAAGCATGAACTTGTAGATAGAAATGTAAAAAGACGGGTAACCGTTGATGACTTAAGCCGTATTTTTTCTTTTTCTATAAACATTGAAGTTGAGGATATTTCTTCTCCTGTAAAATCGAGTGAAATTAATGAAGCGGTGTCGAGGAAGTGGATTTATTTTTTGGCTTTACTTTTTGCGGGCGCTCTTACGGGTACGGTAGTTCATACTGTTTCGGACGGGAAAAAAGATGAAAGTCCGAAGCCGGAATCTATTCAAAGAAATTTTCCTGAAAATGTTCCTGAAAGTATTATTCCCAGTCGGCCAGTCAATATATACAGGGGGACGGAGGATGATGATGAGCTTTTGGATCTAAAATATGATGAAAGTCGGAGCGAAAGATTTAATGCTGTTTCACTTTTGGGGCAGGCATTCCATAAAATTATGACCAGAAAAGAGAAAAATCCTTTTGGAGAAAATATTCTCCCAAAAAAACTTGGAGGAAAAGGGGAGCCGATTAAGGCTACTTATAAAGGCCTTACGGCATCCGGTTATCTTATGGATTTTAAAGAAGAAGCCGACGACAGAATAAAGGTCACTCCTCAGGATGGAAGCGGCAGAGTGTTACTCATTAATAATGTTGTGCGTACCGGTGAATTTCTTATTAAATTTAGTGATGGTTCAGAGGATCGCAGAGAAGAACTTACGGTAAAAACTTCATACAGCGAACCGTGTGAAAGTAATTGTCAGAGAGGGATTTTTACAAAGTGATCGTGTTGTCCCATTTATTTCCATAGCTGTCTTCGCAGAAGCCTTTATCATCACAGTACCACCAGTAGTATGCAGTATCGTCTATTTCCGGTTTTGATTTATAAATTTTGGTTGATGTTTGAGCCGGGATTGTTTCTGATTCGTTTTCGTCTTCGTTTTTTTTGTAATCATCTCGGTCGCAGTCGCAATTACAATCACAATCGCAGTCTTCTTCGTCACATTCCTCGTAAATATATTTGTAAACTATTTTTTCTTCGGAATCATCGGAATCTTCAGAGTGTTGAGAATTTTCTTCGGATTTTTCCTCTTTTTCAGCTTCATCTTTTGGAGGCAGAAAATCACAACTACATGAAGTGAAAAATAATGATACAGCCATTATCAGGCTTAGAAACATTAAAAATTTCTTCATAATATCGGGTTATTAATAAGGGCGTAGTTATAACATTTTTTAAAAAATGAGTCAAATGTATTGACTTCTTTTGTAGATTTATTGTAATTTTTCAACCTGTCTTTTGGAATAATTTTTATCTTATGCCTGAAAGCAAGGAATATCCTATTATTAATAAAGGAGAAATTACAGATTTTCAAAGAGATTTCGGGGCAGCTTTAATAAACGTTGTCAGCGATTTAGAAAGATTGGTTGAAACTGTGGGGTCAGACGATCCGGATGCGGCCTGTGAAGAAGCTGAAGGACTTTTGAACAGTATCGTTATTAGATTTAATACCGATTTTAACACTCTACTCCAACAAGGAGCAGAAAACAGAGAAAGAAAGAAAAACGTAGAAAAGAAAAAAAAGAGAGAAGAGCCTTTTTCTCCTCCTCCTTCTCCTCCCGGTTCCTCGGCTTTAAGTTCCAAAGATTCGTGTACTTCTGATGATCAGTCATTAGAAACTAAAGGCACTGATTATAGAGCTGTTTGCGGTCTTTTTGATAAAATTATCGGAACAAGAAGAGGAAAAGTGAAATCCGACAGCTTTCTATTAATTTATCCTCACCATCTTACAAAATTGGAAAAATTCGGATTTTTCAATGGTGAAAAAGGTGAACCGGAACCGGAGTCGGAACCGTGCAGATTAAATTTAAAATTTTTAATAGGAAGAGATCCGATGTCTGTTTTAGTATGGTTTGATGAAGACAATAAGGTCAGAAATTATTTTATAGAAAAGTAGTTTTTTGAAATTTGGGGAATATCTTGTAGAATTATTACAAATATTCTTAAGTAATTTTGTTATGGAAAAAATAAAAGAAATTTTAGCCTATCAATTGGGTCCTAATACTGTTTATGATTATGTTTTGGCTCTGGTTTTGTTTGTAGCGATTTTGGTTGTGTTTAAAATTTTTAAGAATGTAGCTATTTCGAAGCTAAAAAAACTTACGAAAAAAACTGAAAACGAGATTGATGATGAAATTATCAAGATAATTGAAGGTATTTCACCTCTTTTTTATGTTGTAGTTGCTTTGTATTTTCCGCTAAAATCATTGGTTATTTGGGATGGAGCCGGAAAAATAATTGATGGTATCTTTGTAGTGGTAGTTGTTTATCAGGTTATTCGTTCACTTCAGACTCTAATTGAATTTGGATTGAGAAAATTTGCGGAAAGTAAAGGAGAGGATGTTAACAGAAAGGCGGCTTTTCAAGGGATTAAACTTGTTATTAAGATTGTACTTTGGAGTATCGGTATTCTGGTGGTGTTGTCGAATCTCGGAATAAATATCACTACGCTTGTGGCAAGTTTGGGAATTGGAGGCGTTGCTGTTGCTCTTGCTGTGCAGAATATTTTGAGTGATATATTCAGTTCCTTTTCGATATATTTTGATAAACCTTTTGTGGTGGGTGATTATATCGTTGTCGGGGAACATGATGGAGTTGTAAAGAAAATCGGATTAAAAACCACTCGTATCCAGACTCTTGAAGGGGAGGAGCTGGTTGTTTCAAATCAGGAGTTGACAACAAGCCGGATTCAGAATTACAGGATTATGAAAGAGAGGCGAATACCTTTGGAATTCGGTGTTATTTATGAAACCCCACTTGAAAAATTAAGAAAAATTAACGGAATCGTTGAGAATATTATTAAAGCAGCGGGAAATGTACGTTTTGACAGATGTCATTTTATTAAATTTGCCGACAGCAGTTTAAATTTTGAAGCAATTTATTACGTTCTTTCGGGTGATATTAATGAATATTTACAAAAACAGGAAAAGATTAATTTTGCCATAATGGAGGAATTTCAAAATGAAGGAATTGAAATGGCGTATCCGACTCAGACTATACATATGGCTAAAG
>WJKQ01000068.1 GCA_014728975.1 Candidatus Peregrinibacteria bacterium
CTCTTGTTTATACCATTTTTTTGGTATTTTTGTTTCTGAAAAGGAGATGACAAATTTTTAGAATATTGTACAAGTTAAATAACTGTTTTTCTTCAAAAAAAGACCCTCCCGTGTTGGGAGGGCCTTTTAAATTTTCTCTTTATTTTGGTTTTTCTCTCATGCTCTATCTTTAGTAGATAAGTACGTTGGATGATAGAGGTGTCTCATCAATCTGATATCCGTTTATCCAGTCTGCAGAACTGACATCCGGATTAGCACCACCAGCTGTTACTTCTGGTAAGTGTGGTACATCAGAATTATCAGACCAAATGATGTTTGCATCCTCTTCATTTGTTGTACCATCGGACAGTCTAACAATTACACCAGCTGCAGCACCATCATCGATGTAGTTGTATCCAGCTGTTTGTGCCGTACCATCGTCTAGTAGTTTGATGCTTACGCTGTCATCGTCAGATGGAGTAGCAAATCCATTAGGTGTACCTCTTAGAGTATAAGTCTTGGTAGCACCCGCTGAAATTACTTCTTCTCCATTTAGACCGTCATTGGCCCAAGTTACTATAATCGTTTCAGTACCTTCACCTATATTTCCAGCTCCTTCCACTGAAACTCCACTTGAATCTTGTATTAATACCTGATTGGTAAGATTTGTAGATCCTCTATATAGTTTCCATCCATCGACAGATAGAGTATTGTCTGTACCAACATTGTCAGTAATAACAACTTCAAATTTTAATTGTCTTATAGCAACATCTTCAGCATCGTCAGCGGTTATTGAGAATTTGTAAAGATCCATCTCTGAAGCGTTTGTAATGCTTGAAGTTGGAACTGTTTCTTTTTCAACAGTCATCTTTGTCTTTCTAAGAGTCATTTCTCTACCGTCAAGGTCTGCGCTTCCTACTGAAGTGATTACAGTGTCTGTTCCTTCATTACTTCGTGCTTCAAAATTATCATCGTAGTCAAGTGAAGCTATTATCTTTTCTCCTGAATCTGCGCCTACTGAAATAGTATTCAATTCAGAAACTACTGAAATTGAATTTGAATCATCTTCAGGAATAACGAAATCTTCTGTCCAGGCATTGAAGTCTGAATAACCAGTCGCATTTGGTGTAACAGGTCCTGAAACCATAGTTTCACCATCGTATAGGTATAGCGCTCCAACGTCGTCAATATCAGACGCATCAACTTTTACTCGTATTTTTGAAAGTTTCAATTCTTCGTTTTGAGCTGTGAATTTAAATTTAGCAAGTGTTTCCATCTCGCCGGCAATAATAATTCTGCTTTCAGATACATCTACTTCGTCCGGTGCAAGAGCAACCGTTAGAATTCCTGCGTCAGAGATTGTGTGATCCGGGCCGTCAACTGTTCCTGTTACGGCTGCCGCGTTTCCTTCAGAATCCTGTGCAGATACGTCAGTATTAGCTGAAACGTCTACACCCAACTGTACGTCTGAACCAGGTGTTCCGTCATCATCTTCTAATGAACTTAGAGAATTCAGGTCGACTTGTACAACAAGTTTCTTGGTAGTACCTTTATCGACTTTTACATTCAGGTTATTGAATGTTGCCTGGTCACCGCTCAAAGATTCGGTGTCACCAACCTGTGTTTCTCCATCCCATAAAGACAGAGTCAATACACAGTTTGTTTCTGTATTACAGTCGTTGCTTGAATCACCATCGTCTGTAGCGTCGGTAAGTGATCCATCGGCTGTTACTGTAATCGCTTTAACATATACGTCTTTACCGTCTCCGGCTTGTAAATTAATACCTACCATGTCAAGATCTGAAGATCCGTTGATATATGTCTGTCCAGTTGGTGTACCGGCAGTAGAAATAGCTAGTCCGGCAGTAGCAAGATTATGGTCACTACCAGTTATGTCTCCGGTAGGAACAATATCGGCTGTATTAACATATTGATTATTCTCAAGGTTTTTAACATCGTTACCCTGGAATGCATTTAGATCAGCACTTATTGTTTCATCGGAAACTGGAGTGTAATTTGCGATATCCGCTGTAATAGCGATAGTTCTTTCTTCACCTCCGGTAAGATTCCAGACGTCAGTCAATGTAAATGCCTGAGTAGTATCAGAACCAGTTGTTGATACATCTACCGGTCCAAATAATACCTGGTCAGTTTCTACATCATAACCTTTGACATCTGTAAAGTTAGCGGCATTTGTAACTCCGCTTGCGTCTACCAAACAGCTTTCTGCTGCACATGTTCCTCCTGAATTTAACGTCATTCGTGTATTTCTAATTTCGACATTATTTTGAGAAACAATATCGAATCTCATTAATTCAACATCCTGTGAATCCGTAGCATAATCCTGAACAGCCGGTCCCGCATAACTGATTGTGATCTGACCACCCTGGACTGTTGTCCAAGAAGCATCAGTTCCATCATTTGCTGAATTATCGTAATCTGGATTTGTCACGTTAACTCCATAACCGTATGTTGCACCTATTGCATGCAGGTCCGCACGGTTTTCAAGATAGAATTTAATAGTATCACCATCACGTGCTCCGGGTCCAACGTCCGCATATACTTCAAATGTTCTACTTGAACCTTTAGCCATCTGGTATGGATCACTCATCATATCAAACACCAAATAATCGTTTGAAGTTAGAGCATCTGCCGTAGCAATTTCCACTCCACCCTGCATTAACACGAAATTTGTAAGCTCTTCGTCCGCGATACTACCTACCTGATATAGGGTGATAGATTCGACTTCAAGAGCTTCAGAAGATCCTGCGTTGATGCGGAATTCCGCTACTTTTGAATTATCTTCACCAACTTTAGGATCCGTAAGGATTCCTGATTTTTCAATTTCCGCTGATCCGACTGATGCAGCTGAAATAGAGAATAGGTTACCTTCTACACTTGATACTCCTGAAACAGAAGAATCTGAAGTAACAGTGTCAAGAACGAAACCGTCAACATTACCGTTTCCTGTTCCACTTAGATCTGCTACCAGGCTTAGAGTATGGCTTCCTTCAACCACATAGTTGAATCCTGTAAATGTAGCAAGATGTGTGGAAGAATTTACAGATCTTCCCGTAGTCAATCTTTCAGCGCCTTCATATAGGTATACGTTTTCAAAGTCTGTAGTTTCACCAGCTCCATATCTTTCGAATGTCATGCTGTCAATTACACCTTCGCCTTCAACGTCGAATTGTAGGAATTCAACACCGGTCGCGCTTAATGGGATGACATCTCCACTCGGATTATCGGAAGACAGGCTGAATGTTAGATCTCCAACAATGTCCGGTGGTTCCTCCTCCTCTTCACGAGGCATTGGATCCATAGCCATAGAGATCATTTTTGCAGCTTCCGCTCTGTTGATGTAGTCGGCTCCTCTGAATGTTCCATCTTCATATCCGTCAACTACACTCCAGCAGTATCCTGTTACTGCATAAGGTTCATACCATTCTCCCGCTGGAACGTCCGGGAATGGGTTATCCATAGTACATTCAGGAAGATCAGCTGAAATTACGGCAATTTTTAAGAATTCAGCACGATTGATAGGGAATCCAGGCCGGAAAGATCCGTCCGAATAACCTACTACCAATCCATTAGCTACAGCTGTTCTTAATGTGTCGTAGTACCAAGTTCCACTTGATACATCATTAAAGCTGATATCTGTCGCACCCTGCAGGTCAAACGCCTGTACCAGAAGTGTAACAGCTTCCGCCCTGTTTAGATTGTCTCCAGGACGGTAATTGTCTTGATCAGTATCCACGATTCCTTTTGCTCCCAGGTCATTTACATAGCTTGCGTACCAGGTATTGTCCGGTACATCATCAAAGTACTGGCCTGCTGAAGCAGTCGTAGATACCACAAGCATGGAAAGGACTGCCGCCATTGATAATGTGGCAATCACTCTTCGCAATTTTGTCATAATACTTGCGGTTAATGAATATTATTAAATAAAGGATAAATATATATTTTAAAGTTTTATTGATTAGTTGTCGGCTAATCAATGAAAACAATTATTGCTTTTAAATATTGTGTTTCTTTTTAATTTTTCTACTATTTTTCAAAGATCAAAATTTTGTATATCTACAAGGTATTCGTGAGAATGTACAACCAATCCCTTTCTCCCCTCTTTGGCTTTCTTGCGCAGTTTTCTTGTTTTTTAGATCCAATAAATTTCGTGTTTCTATCAAATGAGAATTTAACAAAGTGACTACTCAGCGTCAATCGATTTTGGCTTTATTGCGCGGTCAATATATCTCTTTTTTTTGCACTTTTTATCAGTGGCCAGTGTTATTATTTCTCTATTTTTTTCCTTTTGTACAGCCAAATTTCCGCCTAATTTATTTCGATTGATATAACTGTTTTACATGTAATTTGTTTCGAAAAACGAGGTGACATATTTTTACTATGTTGTAATATTATGGTTGTTGTTTGGACTCTTTTCTTGTTGAAGATTGTTTTCTGCTTTTTGTATAGGCAATTTTACCTAAAAATTAACATTTAAAGGTTTTCTTTTGTTTGTAATGTTTTTTTACTTTAAGGTATACAGAAAACAACTACTTTTTTTGACAAATATTTGATAGTGTGTTTTTGGAGTTATGGTTTTGAGATGTTTACAAAAATTTAAAATGTTTTCGCATGAAGAAAATATTAATTATCGGAAATTCACCTTTACCTGATGAAAATACAAGGTCGAGGCCGGCCGCGGGACTTCGTACACATCAATTTTCCTCCCCTCTTTTAAAAAAAGGAGGTACGGTTATATCCGATGCCAAAAGGGCTTTTTCAGCAGAAAAAAGGCAGAATTTTTCAATAAGAACGGTAAATATCGCAATGCCGGAATGTTACGATCAGAATCCAGGCAGAAAAGAAATTATTCACAGTGATAAATATTCCCAATTTGTAATTCCAAAAAATGATCCGGGGTTAATCAGGATTATTCAGGATATTCATGACAAATTTCATCCTGACGCAATTATCGGTGTGAACACTTATCCTTCCTATATTGCCTCGCAAATTAAATCAAGATCGCCTCTCTGGGCCGATCTGAATGGATGGGTCATGGCCGAGGCTCAAGCTCAAGCCTATAAAATTGATTCGAACGATTATATTTCTCATTATTATAAAATGGAGAAATCCATTCTTAAACGTGCCGATAAAATTTCCGCCGTTTCTGAGACGCAAAGATTTTCAGTTATCGGGGAACTTGCGTTTTGCGGAAGGCTTAATAAAGAAAGTTTTGGATATAAGTTTGTCCATCACATTCCAAACGGAACTCAGTGGTTTGAGGGTGAAAATAATATAAAGGACGAGCTTAAAGTCGGAAGTGAGACTGAAACAAACGCAAGAGAAATTCTCAAAAAAATTCCCGAAAACGCTTTTGTTCTTCTATGGCTTGGAGGATATAACACATGGGTCGATGAGTATACCTTGTTTAAGAGTGTGGAAGACGCCGTTAAGGAATGTAAAAATTTATATTTTGTGTCGACAGGCGGTGAAATAAAAGGGCTTGATAATAAAACTTTTACAAAATTTATGAACATGATTGATAAATCAAAATTTAAGGACAGGTTTATTTTTTTAGGATGGGTGGACACAGAAGTAATACCTTATATATATAAACGTGCCGACTGCGGGCTGAATGTAGACAGGATATGCACGGAAACTTTAACAGGCGCGAGAAACAGGATAAACGAAATGATGAAATTTGGACTGCCGGTAATAACCACTTTGGGTAGCGAGATCTCTTATGAAGTTCCGCGTATTGGCGCCGGAATCGGAATCCCCAGCGGTAAACATGAAAAATTATCTGAAGCGATTGTTGCCATATATAAGGAATGGCGCGGAGGACGTGAACTCGCGAGTGTGGAATTTAAAAAATACGGTGAAAACGGTCAAAAATATATTGAAGAAAAATGCAATTATGAATATTTAATGAAGCCGCTTATGGAGTGGCTGGAAAATCCGCGTCCTGCTCCCGATAGAGGTGTTTCTGTCCGTTTCGGCAGGATTTCATCAATTCGGGGAGGCGTGAAATATATAAAAGATAAAGGTTTATTAAACTTTATTAAAAAACTTCTGCAAAAATTCAGGCGGGGATAAATCGCTGTGTTGTATAACTTGAAAGAAAATAATTGTAATATGCGTATACATTATTTAGGAAATAAATTCTAAAAATTTCAAAAAATATTCAACAAAAACCGGATGTGATACTGGTAAAAATGGCACTAAAAAATGCCGATGATTTTTTGTTTCTTATGCAAAGGTATGAGAAAAAGCTTTTCTATTACGTAAAAAGGCTTGCAAATATTTCCGATGCTGACGCGGAGGATATTCTTCAGGAAGTTTTTATAAAGGCTTATGAAAATCTTAACGACTTTGACAAGAATTTAAAATTTTCTTCATGGATTTATCGAATCGCTCATAATCACACGATAAGTCATTATCGAAAAAATAAGAAAAATTTTGAATCATTATCGGAAGAGGACAGCGAGATCATATTTAAAAAAATTTCTTCTGAACTGGATATAAAAAAAGATTTGGAGCAGAAATTTAAGAGCTCGAAGGTTCGTGAACTTTTATCTCAACTGGACAAGAAATATCGGGACGTGTTGATTTTGAAATTTTTGGAAGATAAGGATTATAAAGAAATTTCCAATATTCTTAAGAAGCCAATGGGGTCTATCGCTGCTCTCATGAATCGGGCAAAGAACAAATTTAAAAAAATACTAATCAAAAATTATATAACCGCTTAATTCACGGCTGAAAAAAATATTAGCAAGAATACATTAAAGGAAATAAAGACAAAAAAGATTCATCCCAAGTCAAAGTTGAGATTTTTACTTAAAAAATCGGTTTTGTGGGGAAGTTTTTCAGTTTTGATTTTGTCGGGCGGAATTGTGACTTCGGTGATTATCTTTCGATTAAAGACAAATGATTGGGAAATTTATAAATATCTTGGATATACTTTTCCGGGGTTTATAATTAAGACCCTCCCCTACTTCTGGATTCTGCTTTTGGTGATTTTTATTGGAATTGCTTTTTATAACTTCAGGCATACTTCGAAAGGCTATCATTATAAATTTGCGGGTGTGGTTGGAATCAGCGTGATAGCAAGTATTGTTTTGGGTTTTGCTTTTTTTGGAATGGGGGTAGCGGGACAAGTTGAGGATCTTGCACTTCATCGAATGCCGTTTTATGACACTTTCAGTTTTCAGAAGAGAATTGAAAAGTGGAAGCAGGTTGATAAAGGAATTGTGGCCGGAGAAATAATCGAGATTATGAAAGATGAAATCAAGATTAAAGATTTGAGCGGAGAACTTAGAACTTTAAATATAAAGGATATTCCTCCTAAAATAAAAAGGACTTTAAAGAAAGAAATGATCATAGGCGTAATAGGAGAAAAGCTTAAGGACGGTAATTTTAGAGCTGATAAATTAAGACCCTGGAAAGGAAATTATAAAAAAATGAGACCCGGTGCATTTTATATGAAAGAAAAATATATTTAAATGCGTACTAAATCAGTGCAGGCTGCAAAAATTATTTCTTAACCACATGACTATGAATAAAATGTCTGTGAAGATCGGAATGTTTGCACTAATTGCAGCAATTCTGACAACAATTTCCCCGATGGCTTTAGCTGAACCCCTGAATGGTGTTGAAAAGGAAAAATTCATTCAAAAAAAAGCCGAACATCACGCGATGATAAAAGAATCTCTGGAAAATGGTGATTATGAAGCTTTCTTGGCGGCAATTCCTGAAGATGCTCCAATAGCTGAAAAAATAACTGAGGAGATTTTTGAGAGAATGGTCGAAGCTCACAAGTACATGAAATCCGGTGATTTTGAAAGTGCCAAGGAAATTATGGATGGGCTTGGATTTAAGCGGCCATTTAAGAAAAAGATGAAAAATAAGTTTAAAAAGAAAAAGTTCGGTCAGTCAAAGAAAAAGTTTACAGGTAAATTCCAAGGCAGCTAAAAAATATATAAGATTAAAAGAGAGCGGCTCAAATGTCGCTCTTTTTTTGGTAGCGCCAAGGGGAATCGAACCCCTGTTTTCGCCGTGAGAGGGCGATGTCCTAACCGCTAGACGATGGCGCCAAATAGTTTTGCAGATGCAATTTTAACGGAGGAGTATTGTTTTATCAACTGTGATTGATTTTATGGTCTTTCGGATGTTTGCACTCTTGAGGTGAGAGTGCTAGACAAGATTTTTCTGAATGGGTATAATTGAAAAGTAACGATAAATTTTATTAAATGTAGTAAATGGCAAAAGATTTATACGAAATTTTAGGTGTAAAAAAAGACGCGACGGATGCAGAGATTAAAACCGCTTATAGAAAAGCAGCATTACAATGGCATCCGGATAAGCATAAAGGTGATAAGGAAGCAGAAAAAAAATTTAAAGAGATTAACGGGGCGTATGAGATTCTTTCAGATAAAAAGAAGCGTCAGCAATATGATACTTTCGGTGCCGCAGGTCCAGGAGGACCGGGCGCGGGAGGTTTTCCCGGAGGAGGGGGTTTTCCGGGAGGCGCGGCCGGTTTTGATTTTTCGGGGTTTTCTGATGGCGCGAGCAATTTTGCAGATATTTTTGAAACATTTTTTGGGGGAGGTTCCCGTTCCAAAGCAAAAAGAGGAGGACCCATACGCGGGAGTGATATTGAAGCAAGCATAAAAATTTCGTTTGAGGAAGCAGTTTTCGGATGTGAAAAAGAACTGGAAATTGCCAAACCCGGCGTTTGTGAACACTGCAAAGGAAAAGGTGCCGAACCTGACAGTCCAATCGTTACCTGTAAAGCCTGCGGAGGAACCGGAGAGATCAGAAGTGTGAGAAATACCATTTTAGGTCAGGTTACTGCCTCCCAGACCTGTGACGTATGCGGAGGTGAGGGACGAGTCCCTGAAAAAAAGTGTAAGGTTTGTCACGGTACAACAAGGACAAGAAAAAAAGAACGAGTAAAAGTTAAGATCCCGGCCGGGGTTGATAATGGTTCAACAATCCGTTTAAGCGGTAAAGGCGAAGGGGGTATAAAAGGAGGACCGAGCGGTGATCTTTATATAAATCTTATAGTTGAACCAAGTAATAAATTTGTGAGATCAGGATCTGATATTCATAGTGAAGTTGATATTCACCTTCTGCAGGCGGTTTTAGGTGATGAAACAGAAGTAGATACAATTGAAGGGCCGACTATAATCAAAATTCCGCCGGGTACCCGGGAAGGTAAAGTTTTTAAAATCAGTGGAAAAGGTGTTCCCGGTATGAACGGCGGCAGACGCGGAGATCATCTGGTTAAGGTCAGGATACAAATTCCAAAAAAACTTTCAAAAAAGGAAAAGGAACTCTATTCGGCGCTTGCCAAAGAGGCTAATCTTGATTTGAAGAAAGGCGGACTGTTTTGGTAGGTTGCAAAAATCCCGTCTTCGTATTACATTTGTTTTTGATATAATGTTTTGCAATGAATATAAGTCTTTCGTGGGATTTGTTTATCATAGTTTTCTTTGTGGTAATTATCGCGTACAGCTTTATTATTGGCAGGGACAATACTTTGAAAGTGATATTGGGGACTTACGTTTCAATGGTAGCGGCAGACGCGGGAGGAAATCTTTTTGGAGAATATTTCAGCGGTTCGGCTTTATTTATGAAGATTTTGAAAATGGCGGCCGTAGGGAATGAAGAGGAAGCCGTGATTTTTGTAAAGGTGTTTTTATTTGTGATTTTAGTTATTTTATTTGCTGTAAAAGGTGCATTTGAAGTAAGTACGGTCGATGACAGATCCGCCGCGATAAGAATGGTTTTAAGTATGGTTTATGCGTTTTTAAGTGCCGGTTTGATAATAAGCGCAATTTTAGTTTTTGTGAGCGGAGGGCCTTTTTTGGCATCAGGTCCGGAAGAAACAGGAGCCGCTCTTTGGGATATCTATAATAAGTCGCGTCTGATAAGAATGATGGTGACACATAGTTATTTGTGGTTCTCTCTGCCTGCGCTTTCCTTTTTAATTCATAGTTTGTACACAAGAAAGAGCGAGGAATAAAATACCTTGCGCTTATTAAAATTGAACAATAGAATGTTGGGGCATTTTGACATGGGTCGGTAGCTCAGTCGGTAGAGCAGCAGCCTTTTAAGCTGATGGTCATGGGTTCGATTCCCATCCGACCCACCAAAATAGTAACCGTTGCAGATAATTAATTCCTTTCAGCCGGGTGGGATTTTCGTATATGTTAATTTCGTTTGACTATTTTAGGGGAGTTATATATATTCCTTCTCCTTATTTTAATTACAAAAAATGGAGGATATTTCGAAAAAAACTTTTGATATTACGAGAGGAGCACCGCCCATGGAAACCATTCCAAAAGATGTAATCGCGGGAAACGGAGATGAAGAGGTTCCCGGAATCAGTGATGTCATTCGAGAAAATCCTCTTTGTTTGGCTTATAAAGGTTCGAATGTTGCCGGGCATAATTTTAAAGGATATGGGCCGCTTCGTGAGACTCTGGCCGCCCAACACAAAGTTAAGCCCGAGCAGATATTTGTTAGAAACGGTGGGATGGATGCGATGCATTTTGTTCTTCATTATTTAAGATACGCTTATCCTGATATTCCAATAAGCGTGGCTACCGAAGTTCCCACGTACGACAGGTTTCCGCGAGCTCTAAATACATTCGGTTTTGAATGGGTGGGAATTCCTTTAACGCAGGACGGTCTTGATATGGATGAACTTCGAAGTCGTGTAAATAAAAAATATATAGATTTATTTTATCGAATTTATGAGGGGCAAAATCCCAGCTCATATTCCTACAGTGACAAGGAAATGCAGAGCCAAACCGAAGAACTGGCTGGTTTGGGTGCAATTATTATGGACGATGGTGCCTATCATAATCTGACTTATGGAAGAAAACGAAATGAAATAACAGAATTTCCAGATAATTATATTTTACAGAGAAATTTTACGAAAGAAGTTTCCCCCGGCTTAAAGTGCGGATATCTTGTTATTCCTGAAAACATGGTTGAGGATTTTGATTATATCGTACGAAATTTGGGATTAAATCCCGTATACCCCGTTCAGGCGTGGTACAATGCTTTTATTAATTCGACACTTTATCCGGGGCAGATAGATTATTTGAGAGATATTTTCGGGCCGCGTGCGATGGCTGTTTTGGATGCTTTGAATGAATGTTCTCCGGAAGCCGAATATAACAGGAATCTGGATTCGGGATATTTTTTGGATGTTAATTATCCGTCAATTCCCGAAAGAGACACTTTCGTTGATGCTTTGGCTGAAAGAGGAATTAAAGTTGAAAGGGTGAACGATTCTTATCCTCCCGAGTCTTTAAAACGTTCGAAAGGTGCAATCAGAATTCCTTTTGCCACATTAAAAGAGGATGAAATCGAGGAGGTTTGCAGAAGGATCGCTGAAGTACACAGTAAAATCGCGGTTTAAACTTTTTTAGATATTTTTTAATTTTTTTTAATGGAAATTTAAGATTCGAGTGATATTTTCACTCTGCTTTTTGCGCGAAAAGAATAAAAAATTATTTCAGTAACTCTTATAATCATGAATCGATTGAAAAAATCATTTATTTTAATGACTTTGGTGGTGATGGCAATGCAGTTTTTTGTGGGGAGACTGTCCGCTTCTGCTTATAATACGGGAGATGTTGTCATAAACGAAATTTCATGGGCAGGAAGTGTTGATAATTCTGTGGATGAATGGATTGAACTTTATAATACGACAAATCAGTCAATTGATCTTACCGGCTGGTATGTTGAAGATGATGGCGCAAGCGTTTATTTAATCGAAAGCGGAATAATTGATCCTCATGGATATTTTTTAATGGAGGACAGTGAGGATACTGTCAGTAATGTAAGTGCAGATGCCGTAATTGGACTTTCTCTGGCTAACGCGGGAGATTCCCTGGTACTTAAAGATAATACCGATATTGTTATTGATACCGTAAATTCCAGCGGTGGAGCCTGGTATGCCGGAGACAGTACCTCAAAAGCAACGATGGAAAGGATTGATCCCAATGAAACTCTTGATACGGCTGACAACTGGGCGTCTGCACTTTCTTCCAATGGCGCCGTAGGCAGTGGTGGTTCTGAAATTTTAGGAACTCCCAAAGGCGCCAACAGCAATTACGGGGGGAGCGGTCCCAGTGTTTCTTTTTCTCCGGCGGATGTTTCCGCGACGCCCGGCGAGCAAGTTACGGTTTCCGTAGATGTCGATAGTACTACTGATCTTTACGCTTACGGTTTTGAGATAAATTATGATCCTTCTGTTTTAAACTATGTTTCTGCCGTGGAGGGAGATTTTTTGAAAGTCGATGGTGTTTCGACTGCTTTTAATTCGGCACTGGAAGATGGAAATGAAGGAACTTTAATAGTGGGCAATGCGCGCCTTCTTAATCCGCCGGCAGGCGTTGATGGAAGCGGAACGCTTTTTGATATTACATTTGATATTGTTGGGAGCGACGGTTCAAATTCGGGTTTGATGTTTGGAGGAAGCAGTTTTTTGTCCGATTCCATAGGGGATATTCCTGCAAGTTATGATAACGGCAACGTATCTGTCACAAGCGGGACCACTGTTTCGGAAGTTACAAATTTACAGGTTTCACAAGGCACAGAAAGATACAGTTTGGAATTGACCTGGGAAGATATAAACACTGCTGATTCTTATATAGTGATAAGACAGGAGGTCGATGAAAGTTTTATCAGTCTTGGTGAAGTTACGGAAATGAGTTTCACAGATAACCTGGATCTTGTTCCGCAGGTTACATATAACTATCAAGTGATTGCTGTAAAAGACGGAAATCAAAGCGCCCCCGTAAGTGCAAGCGGAGCTGAAACCAGAGGACTTATTGGAGATCTTGATAGAAGTGATCGAGTGGACGGCCGGGATATTGAACTTTTAGCGAGAGCTTATGGCAGTGAATTTATAGATGAAGAATATACCGCACTTTATGACACAAATTATGATGGAATCATAGATGGAAGCGATTTAATCGATATTGGAGCAAATTTTGGTCTTACTTATTAGTTTTTTGTGAACGGGGCGGGCCGGTGGGCCCGCCCCGATGAAATATAAATATAATAAAAATGAAAAAAATTATTTTACTTCTCATTATTTTTTTGAGTCTATCTTCTCATATTTTTGCTGATGATTCAGAAGAATACGAAGAAGTTATTATGGGCGGTCTGTATATGGAAGCTGAATTTTTAGACGGTGATATTTTAAAAGTTACCGTTATGGCCGAAGAAATGCTGGCCCCGGTATTGGGAATCGCTTTTCATTTGAACTATGATGAAAATTTGGCGTTCTTAAAATATGAACCCGGGGAATTTCTCGAGAGAGGCGGAGATCCTTTTTATCTTGTCCAAAATAATGAAGAAAGTTTAAAATTGATATTTGGAGAGACTTTAAGAAGAAATGATGATTTTCCACTGGGGGAAGGATTGATCGTTGATTTTTATTTTCAGATTTTGGAAGAATCAGAATTTATTTTTATTTTTGAAAACGGTGTTGTTTCGACTCTGAATGTGGTAAGGCAGGATCTTGATAAAATATTATGGGAAGATTTGACAATCGGCAGAGACAATGAAAAGGAAGTTATATTTTCTTCAAAAAGTACTAAAAATTCTGTTTTGAATGTTCAATCGGATTCCGATTCTTCATTTATTGTGCCTGCTTTTTTAATCGCAATGGCGTTTATTACCGGATTTGTGATCGTATTTTTTCTAAGAAAACAGGAAAAGAAAAGACAAGATGCATCTGTCAATTACAATTAGAGTTTTTTCTCTTTAGTTTAATGGAAGGTTGTATTAAATTAAGGGTAGTCAAAAAAATAAACTTGATTACCCATGTCTAAAAAATACATTTCAATTCAGGATGCCGCGGAACTTAGCAAAAAATCCATTCAAACAATCAGAAGGGCCATTAAGGCCAAAAATTTAAATTTCAGGAAAAAGAAG
>WJKQ01000005.1 GCA_014728975.1 Candidatus Peregrinibacteria bacterium
AATAAATATACAGAGGAATTGAAGAATTATGAAAATTACCCAAAGAATTATTATTTAACAGCGGAACAAGAATATCTCGATCCTTCCGGTTCGATTCTCAACAGAAGTATTGAAGAAATTGAACTTTCCATTCAAAAAGAAGAACTTCCCGATACTCCCGAAATGAAGCAGCTTGCAAGTTTGAGAGATGCATTAATCGATTATTCAAAAGGGCTTAAAGAACAGAACTCTGTTTTAAGTGAGATTGACGACTATAGTTCTTTGTCCTCCATTTTGGTTGAAACGGATCAGAGTGTTGATAAATTTGCTTCTTTGACTTTGCCGGAGGATTCTTTGGATTCTAATAATCCAAAAAATGTAATTAAGACCGACTTCTTTGGAGAAGGTGTTAAGGAGTCTTTATTAGCCGCCAAAATTGATATTGATCCAGGTACAGCATTTGATTCTGAGGAAGCTCCAGCGGAAGCACCTACGGGTTTTTATGTGGTTGTTGAAGATCAGAATGAAAATGTTCTAAATTATACTGAAGAATTGGGAAAAACCGTTCATACTCTTTTCAGTGATGTTGATGGGGACGGCGATCATGATATTATTTATTCTCTCGGCGGCGATGTTTACTTAAAAGAAAATCATAAATTTGATATAGAGCTTCCAAAAGGTGAAGTTGTTATTAGTGCTATGACAGGTTCGGTTTCGGATTACGCAAACACGGGAAGCGTTCAAACAGTCAGTACCGTTTATCAGGGACATGAGCAAATCGATATAAGTTGGCATTATCAGGAAAATGCAGTGGGTTATGAAGTTATTATCAGAAAATCTCTCATGGACGATGAAGAAGATGCTGTTTACCGATATGAAATCGATGATCCCCAAAAAACAAATCTTTCCGTTGAAATCGAAAATGGAAATTATTATGTAACAGTTTATTCAATTGATAAAGAGGGAAATCGATCCACTTCTTCTAACTTTACTGTTGCCGCTCCACAGGCATGTGCTGATAATGATCCGCCTTTTCCCGCTATAACTAAAACAGAATACGATCTTTCAGTATTTAAACAGCTTGAAATAGACGCGAGCGGATCTTTTGATCCGTCGGGAGAAATAGAAGAGTATTCTCTGGAAAATCTACCTTATTCAAAAGAAGGTGAAGGGAAATTTATGATCGGTCCATTTATTAATGAGGGGGATTTGGGTCTCCATGAAGCTGTATTAAATATCGTGGACCAATCGAATAACAGTTCGGCTATGAAGTTAGGGATAAATGTTTTTGCGCCAGAAATTACGTTAAATGAGACTTTTGGCAGAACGTCTGTTGCAACAGGTTCAACGGAGCCGATGATTAACGATCTTCCGTTCTCTTTAATGAGAAACAGATATATTTATAGAGTAGTTGATGGAGTATTAAAAATGGTGCCGAGAATAGATAAAGTCATTACCGAATCCGCCACATTTGATAACGGGAAATATTACACAGACGACGGCGGTGAATATGAAATATCCGATTTCAATCTTGAGGATATGATTTTAGTTGAGAATGAAAATGGTGAAACGATAGCGGAGATAAATCCTGAAACCGGTAATATAGGATCATTAGCAGATAATTACAGTACGGATGTAAATCCATCCTCGCCTCCTTTATCGCCCCTTAATATTAATATCGTCGATGAAGATGGAAATATTTTAGGAACCGTATATGCTGTTTCTGATCCAAATATTGATGTAAAGATTAATGAAGAGATTGGATATGAAGGAGTTTTTGTCAACGATTCGGATATAAACGACTCTTTTGAACTTATGAGTTTTCCTGCTGACCATCCAAATTATCCAGGCGGCGCGGCTTTGGTTTATGTTGATGAGAATAAACAGATGGCGACTATAGATACTTCGGGAAATATAATTCTTTTAGATAAAAGAATTGCTGTGAGGCAGAAGAAGAACGATCATAAAAAGGACCCACTGGTAATTGAATTGCTGTTTGAAGGGAAAATTGTATGCGAAGTACATATAAAAGCAGGATTTAGAGCTGTACAAATTGTCGGGCCGGATGATGTTCCTTTCACTACTCCACGTTCTCCTTCTGCCTCGGTCTTCTATGCTCCCTCAGGAATTGTCGGAAAAAAATTGTTTGTAGGTGTTGACGAGGATCTAAACAGGATTGTGTCCGATCTCTATGCCAAAGGCATTATTGAAGCTGAAAAAACAGATCAGGGGCTGGTCCTTAATCCCGGAGAAATTGTAAACAGGGCTGAATATGTAAAAACAATGTTAAACATGCTTTGTATTATTCCGCGTCCTGAAGCTTACGAGCCTTATACACAAGATGAAGCCGAAGGCGGATATTCCGATATTATTTTCGACTCTGAAAATCTACCATGGTATTATCCATATATTAAAGAAGCTGACCTGCTTGGCCTTGTTTACGGTTATCGCGGAGAAGTTGATCCGGAAACGGGTCTGCCGCCTTTCAGACCGGAAGCTCCGATTTCACGGGCGGAAGCCGTAAATATTATACTGGAAGCTTTGGAATATAAGGGAATTATTGATCTTTCCGAATTGAGTGTAGGTGATCCATGGTATGTTCCTTTTATGGAGGCGGCTCAGGATCTCACCCCTTATGTAGTAGGACAACAATATATTAAAAATAATTTTATTATAACTCCAGAGGAAGCTCAGTCGCCGGAAGAGGAAATGACCCGTGAAGAATTATTTATTATGTCCAGTCGAGTTCTTGATTTTTATAATTGTTTTGAAATTGATCAGGATAATGATGGTATGTCTGATTTCTGCGAAGAAAAATACAATATTTCCAATCCACAAAACGATGTTGACGACGACGGAGTGATTAACATTAATGAATGTTATTATGGACTGGACCCTACCGATAAGGATACTGACGGAGGCGGGATGTCAGACGGAAAAGAACTCGAATTTGGTACGGATCCGCTTGATCCGACAGATGATCCTGAAGATGATGACAATGACGGACTTACAAATATGGCGGAAATTCTTATTCACAATACAGATCCCAATGAACCGGATACCGATGAAGGCGGGGTAAACGATGGAGATGAAGTGGATAATCTTACGGATCCATTAAATGAGGAAGACGACTTTGATGATCCGGGCGAGTATAAAACAGGAGAAAGCGGGTATTATATCGTTCCTGCTGAATGCAACACCTGCCCATGTTTATCTACGTTCCTTCATAGTGCGGATATAATTCCGGGGGATATTTTCTTTACTGTTATCTCGACCTATGATGAAAGTTATATATTTTCAAAAAGTAATGAAGTTACTGTTAATTCCGTAATAAAATAAATATGAAAAATAAATTTTTTAAATCAGTTTTGATTTTTGTTCTGTCATTTATCAGTTTTTATCATTCCGCGTACGCGGTTACGCCCATTCCTGAAGAATTTGAAGAAAGACTCGAAGAAGCAAAACAGACTGTTCCTGAATTTGAACTGAGAGAATGTCAAAAGATTGTAGAAATATATGATTATGAAACCTTAAGTTTCCTAAAATTCTTGGAACAGCATTTTCAAAATAAGAGTTCTACAAGCAGTCTTGCCAATATCGCAATTGCCAAATACAGTCAGTATAAAAATGCCATAAATAGTATTTTTGCCGAACTGGCACCTGAAGCTTCTTCTGAAGAGCTGGACAGATACGAAACAGCTTATTCCAATTATTCAAAATGCATTAAAATTACAAACACATATATTGATTTGACCAAAGATATTTTGATGATGCATATAAAAAATAACACCACCCAGAAAAAGACTACGATCCTTCTGGAAAAATATCATGCTCTAAATAACAGGCTTAGAGATCTAAATATGGCAGTGGCTGAAATGTATTCTTTCTTTGCGACACTCAATAATAAACTGCCCGGATTTTTGAAAGAATGTATAACTTCTTAATAATTTATGAAAATTTTTGGTAAAAAAATTTGGAAAAATGCATTTACAACTTTGGGGGTCGCCATACTTACCCTTTTTATTGTTTATGGAGGCTACAAAATATTTGCTCAGGTTGAATATGCTGGTCAGTTGTTTTTTACCAAAAATGATTATCACTTAGGTATGAATAGTTATTTTAACGATAAAATTGAAAGGCTTGTGGAATTGATGGAAGAGGAAGATTTTTTCAATCATGTAGATTTTGTAGCTCCCGAGGATGAGGAAAACTGCACAGATACAAATGTCAGTACATATTGTGTCGCTGTAGGTGCTCTGGATATCTATATCGATTATTTAAATGAACTGAACGCTCTTAAAGGCTTTTTACCGGGTACGGCAGAAGAAATCCAAACACAGGAAGAAGCTGTAAGAGAAACCGGTATACGAAAAGACGAAATAGCTAAAGAAGCCGAAGAGGCGAAATTGGTTTTTGAGGCAACGATTTCAGCTTATGATCAATTCAGGCTGGCTTATCCAACGCATATTAAATATGAAACTATTATCAATAATCTGATTAAGTACAAATTAGCATTAAAAAGATTGAGAAATCGTATCGAAAGATTTCCGTCCAAATTTATAGATGCCTCCTCAAGTGAATGTAAATAAATTTATGAAAAAAATTATACCGGTCATTATAGGAATACTAACAGGTATAACCGCTTCAATTCTCCTGATACTTGCACAGGATGATAAGATTGCACACGGCCAGGAAAATATGTGGGATACAATAGTTGCTTACGGCGATTTTTTTGACTGGAATGATGTTTTTTCCCCCTCTTCTCAAGGCACTGATCTTTATTTTTTAGTATACGATAAACTTATTCTTTTTCCTGAGAAAGATGCTTTGAAAGAAGTGGCGCAAAAATATGGACTTACCAAGGATGAAGCACAAAGAGTGATTGATGGGAGTCTAACTCCGCTTTTCAATATACCTGAAAGGCGGGGAGCTGAACTTACCCATGAAGATACATACATTTTGGCAAATAATTTACGGAATGATTTTGCTGAATTAAGTGAACTTTTTGAACTGCAACAGGAAGTAGATGTTGCTATAGCGCCCAGTGAAATTTTTGCGAATGGTGATCTTTCCGATTCCGGTTTTGATTTGGTTCATGACCTTTCTATAATTGAAGAGATTCTTTTTGTTGAAGTAACCGAGAACACTGTAGGAGATCCGTTTGGAAATCAATTATCTTCTCCGTATCTGCCTACTGAAGATGAACAGAAATTGGAAGAGTATATTCCTGCAGGAACTCCGGGAGCAATTTTAGAGTTTGCTTTGGAAGAAGAAACAGAAGAGTCAGGAGCTGTAGAAGAGGAAGCCGAGGAATCAAGCTTTATTGAAGCTTCTGAGATTGGAATTATCGAGATCGGAGATCAGGAAATAGATGTTGAAGTTCTTGAGGAAGATATTTGTCCTTCGGATGACAGTCTTTCCAAGGCATTAGATAAATACATCGCTGAAAAACCGAAGGAAAGTGTGGAAGAGGATGAAATTGAAGAAGTTGCAGAAGAAACCTCCGCTGAAGAATCTGATGAATTTGAAGGGGAAGAAGAACCGGTTTTGGGAATGCAGGAATATCCCCTCGAGGAAGAAATCAAGGAAGATGGGAAAATTGTTAATGAAGAAGGTGAAATATTACCCGCGGCTGATGATCAGTGGAGAAAATCCTGGTGTTCCTCTCTTGTAGGCGCCGGTGATACCGGAGCAGCCGCCGGAAATACTTTTGGTGAAGCAGGATTTTCAAGTCTTGGGAATTTCGTTAATTCTTTAATTAATCAGTCAGCCGGTGCCGGTGCCTGGGCTCAGGCCGAAGGAATTTCTTTAAAATTAGGCATTTGTCTCGATGTTCAACTGGTTAAAAAAAGAGTTACAAGTTATCAACCGGGTGACAGCTGTGTTATGTGTGAAATTGAAAAAATAAATCAATTAATGGATAAAACCCTAAGCCATTCATTGATTCCAAATAAGGCTACGGGAAACTTAATGGAAACTGCCAAGTGCAAAGATTCATATGGAACTCTTCTGGATATGCAATTTATTTCAATTGCTGCTCCAGTATCTACACCTTCAAAAGACGACGCAATTTTCGGAAAAAATATTTTTGAGGAATGGAAGAAATTTGTCGATCGTTATCAGCCTTTATTGTTTCCGGAACCTGATAAAATTATAGAACAACAATTTCAATCCGTACCTGAAAATGTTACGCAGGAAAAGATTTTACAGTCAGTAAATTCAGTATTGGCCAGAAAACGAACAGAAGCAAAACTGGAAATAGAAAACACCAAGACCGTTAATGAAGGAACAAACAAAATATTGGAGGCTCAGACAATATTGGAGGAGATCCGGCAGATGAAAAATTTCTTCGATGGTTATAAAAAACAATATGAAAAAATAAATAAGGAACTTTGTCCCAAAATATTATCAAAAAAAGACATCTAATGATAAAGAAATTAATAAAAATCGGTTTAACCGCAGTTATGACAGTAAATTTTGTTTCTTCAGTTTATGCCCAGGATAATGAAACGTCCGATATTGATCCTTATATTGGTAAACATTTAAGTATCGCGAGGTGTATATCCAAGGGGAATCTTGATTTTATCACTTTTTTAAGCGCCTCAAGTTTTAGTGATGGTTTTTATGAAGCTGTAATTGAACCATGGAATGATATATTAATGAGGAATCAATGTCATTCCAATGATGTATTAAGCCTTATCAAACAAAGGAACAAACTTAGAAAATATATCCGCGACGCATTTTTAACGTGTAATACACAGAAAATTCCCTCGTTAAGATTAGCCCATTTCAAAATAAATGCTGAAATTTATTATGTCAGGCATGTTGTTGACGGCTCTATAGTTGTAAGTCTGCCCTATAATTTATTAAGCACAAGAATGGCTGAAGATGAAGACTCTTTATATTATCCCAGAGAGAAATTGTATAATGAAATGAAGGAAAGATATATTGAAAACGGTGAAATTCCAAGAAAGGAATTCGATTTACTTTTTGAAAAATTAGAATTTAAATATAGAGACCGCAAGAAAACATATATAATTTGTGAAACCAGTTCATGGGAAAGTGTGATTGAAAAATGGAATGAATTTATCGATACTGCCGGTGGAATTACTCCTGCATGGAAAAATATGGAAAAAGGAGTCGGCGGCAGAGCTGAAAAAATTGTAGAAGCTGCGACAGATATGGGATTTGATGCTTATATGGAAGGTCTTGTCCAGGTTAACCTGAATAATATGGGAATTAAACCTGGATTTGGAGAGATTTCTGAAAATATCGATTATTATCTTCCAAATATCGATATACCCACACAGAGTGCTTTTTTGGAGGCCATGGAGGTTGCTGAAAGTATGTTTGATACGGAAGAAATGAGGCAAAAAATGCTCTCCAATTTTGGTGCGTTATATCGGGATACCAGCGATTCATCTCTGGAACTAATTCTTACCGAACTTGAAAATTTTAATATTATTATTTTGGAGAGCTTCAATCCTTTAGACGGGTTAACCGAATGCGCAGAAACAATTAATAATAGACAGTGTCCAAAGTGATTTATTATAAAGATCTCCGGTCTTGACCGGAGATCTTTAGGGCTTTTCTAGGTTTTTTTCCCGCTAAAGCGGGTTTAAAGTTCGTGGGCAACGAACTATGGGCATTGAAGATTTTTATATTTTAAGGACATTTTTTTACTTGTGGACAAATTGAACCATTAATCCTTTTACTTTTTCTTTGATTTTCGTGTCGTCTTTAAGTCCGTTCATTTCCAGGGTCAGACTGGTAATTTCAGAATAGCAATATGGACAACAAAGCGGTTTACTGGAAACTGCTTTCCCGCATGACAGACAATGTATGATCATTGTTCAATTTTATATAATGTAATAGTGATCGTCTTCTTTCCCTTTATTCTTATTCAAAACAAAACTTTCGGTTGTATCTGTTTTCTCTTTTTTCTTGTTTCCCTGACTTTCTTTTTCCTTCTTTTTTTCTTTCTGCTCTTTTTTCCCTTTTGAATGAGTCATTCTTTCTTCAAGGAAATTTTTGATATCGCTTTCCTTGATCCTATAGACTCTTCCAAGTTTTATTCCTTTTAACTTTCCTTCTCTAATAAATTTTAGAATAGTGAAAGGGTGGACCTGGAGGATATTTGCTACCTGTTCTGTTGTAAAAAATTTTTCTTCCATTCAACCTGAGATCAATCTAATAAACTATACTTTATTTTATTAAAGTTTATTAAATTTTACCATTTTTAAAGCAAATCTTCAATATCCCCCGGTTTTTAAATATCATAAAATCCTGCTGAACTTTATCATATTAAATCATACTTTTCAATGTTTTTCTTAATTTTTTTATATTTTATTTAATTTTATTAAACTTTGGTGTATACATATTTTTGGATTATTATCTTGTTTGCTAAACTTTAATAAACTTTATTAAAGTTTATTATATTTAATTAAACTTTATCAAAAATATTATTGACGCACTATTTATTAAGAGTTTTTTTCAACCAACTACCTGTAAGTGAATTATTTATTTTAATTATTTCCTCGGGTGTGCCCGTTGCAATTATTCTGCCGCCGTTATCTCCCCCTTCCGGTCCAAGGTCAATTATATAATCAACGGATTTTATTACATCCAAATTGTGTTCAATCACCAAAACTGTATTTTCTTTTTCAACAAGTTTTGTCAGTACATCCAATAGTTTTTTTATATCATCAAAATGCAGTCCTGTTGTAGGTTCATCCAATACATAAAGGGTTTTTCCCGTGGATCTTTTGGATAATTCTGTGGCAAGTTTTATCCTCTGCGCTTCTCCCCCGGAAAGTGTGGTGGCTGATTGTCCAAGGTGTATGTATCCAAGTCCCACTTCGCGTAGAGTAGTTAATTTTGTTTTAATACTCGGAATCGCTTTAAAAAATTCCAAAGCTTCTTCTGCTGTCATTTCAAGTACTTCATAAATGTTTTTTCCTCTATATCTTATTTCCAGTGCTTCATTGTTATATCTTTTCCCTTTACAAACTTCACAAGGAACATAAATATCCGGTAAAAAGTGCATTTCTATCTTTTTTATGCCGTCTCCACTGCATGCTTCGCATCTCCCGCCCTTAACATTAAAACTAAATCTTCCTGCTTTGTAGCCTCTCAACTTTGCTTCAGGTGTTTTTGCAAAAAGTTCTCTAATGTCAGTAAAAACTCCGGTATACGTTGCAGGATTTGACCTTGGTGTCCGGCCAATCGGAGATTGATCAATATTTATTATTTTATCGAGGTTTTCCAGACCTTTTATTTCTTTATGGCTTCCAGGTTGTACCTTTGAATTATAAAGTTTTTTTGAAACAGCTTTAACAAGGATATCATTAATCAAAGTGGATTTCCCCGAACCTGAAACCCCGGTAATCCCAATAAAGGTTCCTAAAGGAAATTCAACGTCTATTTTTTTTAAATTGTGTTGAGAAGCCTCCTTAATAACAATTTTTTTCCCATTGCCTTCTTTACGCTTTTTGGGGACGGGTATTTCCAATTTTCCAGACAAATATTTTCCCGTTACCGAATTATTATTTTTAATTATTTCTTCCGGAGTACCTTCCGCTACAATATTTCCTCCATTTTTACCTGCTCCGGGTCCGATATCCAAAATATGGTCGGCAGCCATCATGGTGTCTATATCATGTTCAACAACAATTACCGTATTTCCGATGTCTCTTAATGATAAAAGAGTTTTTATAAGTTTATCGTTATCACTTTGATGAAGTCCGATGCTTGGTTCATCCAAAACGTATATCACTCCCGATAAACGCGATCCTATCTGAGTGGCAAGTCTTATGCGTTGAGCTTCGCCACCTGAGAGTGTATTTGCAGTTCTATCCAGGGTTAAGTATGAAAGTCCGACATTTTCGAGAAATTGTAATCTGTTTCTTATTTCATGAATTATTTGTCTTGCTATTTCCTGCTTCATGGGACTTAATTTTAGTTTCTGAAAGAAATTTACAGCTTTTTTTACGGATAAATTCGTAATGTCGATAATTGACTGTTTCTGAATTTTTACAGCCAAAATTTCCGGTTTTAGACGTTTTCCCCCGCAGGCAGGACATTTAAGTATTCTCATATATCCTTCTATTTTTTTTCTGACATAGTCAGAGTCGGTTTCCAGATATCTTCGTTCCAGATTTGGAATTACTCCTTCAAAAGTCGTTTCATATTCACCGTTAAATGAATTGTTGGGACTATTTCCATTATTGATTTTTATCTTGTATTTTTTATTTTTATCTCCATATAAAATTATATCCATTGCCTCTTTTGAAAGCTTTATAATAGGGGTATTCATTGAGAATTTATGTGCTTTCGCAACACTTTCCAATATTCTGTTGTACCATGTTAAATGTGACGTTGTGGCGGACCAAGGCATTATTGCACCTTCCGCAAGCGTTAGATTTTTATTTGGAATTATTAAATCAGGGTCTATTTCAAGTTTTGTACCAAGGCCGTGACATTCTTCACAAGCTCCATGAGGGCTGTTAAATGAAAAGTTCCTCGGTGAAATTTCCGGGATGCTGATATGACATGAAGGGCAGGCAAAATGTTCAGAAAATATTTTTTTTTCGCCTGTTTCAAAATCAACTATTTTTAATAATCCGTCGCCAAAATTTAAAGCAGTTTCTATAGAATCAGCCAATCTGGTTCTGTTTGGGTTGGGAATATCTATTTCCTGACCTGAAGATAATTTTTTTGTTTCTTTTTTTAGGTTTTTTATCACCAAACGATCAACAACTATTTCTATTGTGTGTTTCTTATTTTCGTCCAAAGTGGGTACATCCAGTACAGAATATACCTCTCCATCGATTCTTACTCTTACAAAGCCTTCTTTTTTAATTTTTTCAAGAGTTTTTATGTATTGTCCTTTTCTACCTCTTACAACCGGAGCCAAAACAAGAATCTTTTTACCTTCTTTCATCTTTGAAATAATTTCCAGGATCTGTTGAGGCGTTTGCTTTTCTATCGGCTTACCGCATTTTGGGCAATGCGGACTTCCGACTTTCGAAAACAATAATCTTAAGAAATCATATATTTCCGTTACCGTACCTACAGTTGATCTGGGATTTCTCGGCGCCGTTTTTTGATCAATTGAAATAGCAGGAGATAATCCTTCTATAGATTCAACATCAGGTTTTTCCATTAATTGCAGAAAATTTCTGGCATATGTTGATAAGCTTTCTACATATCTTCTTTGCCCTTCCGCATAAATCGTATCGAAAGCAAGAGATGATTTCCCTGAACCTGAAAGTCCGGTAAATACCGTAAATTTATTTCTGGGAATATCAACGTGTATGTTTTTAAGATTGTGTATTTTAGCCCCTTTTACAAGGATTTTATCACTTGCCATAAAATTTTTCTGTATTTATCTAAATATATGCAAGTGAAGACTTTATCAAATATTTTGTGCTTCTACAAGTGTAAAAATTTGTTTCAGATATAGTTTAGGTATTCCTTTCAACAAAAACTGTCAACAGTGATCTTTTATCTTTTTTTGATAAATTTACTTTTGCTCCTCTTACGATCTCCCTTAAATTCATTTTTTTAATTTTATCACGCGCCCACCGTATTGTGTCAGGACTTTTGAATCTGCCGCTTACATCCAAAGCTCTTAAAATTGAACGATTTATGGCGGTACTGAGCGAGCTGGCCGCTATTTTTCTTACAGCATCTGGATTTTCCGTTCTTACTGCCTTTAAAGCAATTTTATCCGGCATTTTTCTTACAGCTTCATCAATTTTTCCTTTTATATTTTCTGGAAGTTCAGTATAAGCAATTGGTGTTTTGGTTTGTTGTTCCAGTCCTCTTTTTTTTGCCTCTAATTTTTCTGTTTTACGTTTTGCACCTTTTAGTTCCCGTTCTTTTTTTTGAATTCCTCTATCAATTATTTCTGCATCATGCTGTGTCAGATCTTCAGGAAGTACATCACGGTACTGATCAAAAAGGTTGCCTTCCGGAGATCTCGATTCGGCATTTTCCACTTCAGAATCAAGGTCGGCAAATTCATCTGCCGCACGTTCTCTTATGCTTTCAGGCCTTTCAGGGTTCCTATAAATGAATCTGTTTTCTTTAATCATGCTCTTTTTAATTATAAATTTTTAATTTCTTCTTCAAGACGCGCTAATTCTTTCATGTCGTTTTCCAAAGAAATTTCTTCGAATTTATTTCTTAAATATTTGATTGATTTTCTTAAATCTTCAATTTCTTTTTCTTTTTGCTCCAAGGCCTGCAGAAGTGATTCATATTTTTTCTTTTTTTCTTCAAATTCTTTTTTATTCATATTAGGGGCGTTTTAGGGGCGTTTGTTTAAAGTATATTTTTGACTTTGGATGGGGGTGATTCCTAATATATAAGTGTAATTTTCCGTAGTTTTTATGGTTTTCTTTCTTTTCAAAAAGGTAATTTAACGCAATATACCCGCTAATCAGGAAAGGAACTATTAAGAAAGTCAGATTTAATTCCAAAAATATATTAAACATAGCGTGCAGTCCGATTGAGATTAATAGACCTTCAATCAATTTTTCCCGATAAAAAAGTTTTTCTTTTCGAAAATTTAGTATTTTATGCAGAAATATTGTCCAGTGTTTTCTATTTTCTTTTATTTCCTGCTGAAGAATAGGCTTGGCAAAATGGGCCACCCCATAATAATATCCTAAAATTCCGGAAAACATGAGATGCGCGAAAGTAGAAAATGAAGATCTAAAAAGAAACGGCAATAGTAAATTATAAGGTCCCTGACCTATCCAGATATTGTAAAAATAAAGTATATTTTCAGTGAATGAAAATCCCAGGGCGGCAATTATAAAAAGCTCCATTGAATCGTCTATATTTTTTATGTCGTCTTCTTCGTCGGCAATTTTTACTGAAAGAAGTTTTAATACTTCCTCAATAATTCCAACCAGCATGAATGTAATAATCACACTTAACGGCAGAATCAGTAAATTTGAAAAACCTATAATGTCCTCCTGAAAAAAATCCGCTACTCTAAACGCGTTAATCCAGGGAAAAAATTTCCATAAAAATTTATATATAATTATTGGGAAAACCGCCAAAGCGCCTACTATAAATGTTAATGAAACGATTGCTCTTTTTTCCGGATTTTTTTTATAAAAAATATATCCCCAAATTAACGCAGGAATACAGGCCAATATAATGGACCCGATTATTTGTAAAATGTTTTCCATCTATTTTTATTTTTGTTTTAATTTTTGTATATTATAACATATTTATTCTAGTTTGACAAATTCCATAGACGCGCCTTCTTCAGCCAACTTATCCAGGTTGTCGATGTCGGTTGTTGTGATTATTGTCTGGCAATTTTTAATAGTTTTTAATAAATGGGACTGGCGTTTCCGGTCGAGCTCGGAAAATACATCGTCAAGAAGGAGCACGGGGTTCTTTTTGGTTTCCCTTTTAATATATTCAATTTCAGCGAGTTTTAACGATAAAAGCAGAGTCCTGAATTCCCCTCTGGATGCTGATGTTGTGATTTCTTTTGAATTAATATAAAATTTTATGTCATCAAGGTGCGGTCCTATGGATGTTTTAGCATTTTTAATATCCTTTTTTCTTCTGTTTACAAGTTCTGTTTTGTAGGTTTTTTGAAGTGCAGGATTGTCTTTAACAGGATTGAGATATTCCAGAGACACTTCTTCTGTTCCTCCCGATATTGATACATAGTTTTTCTCAATATTATATTTAAGAAATCTGACCAGTTCTTTTCTTTTTGAAATAATGCAGGGTCCGTATTCCAATATTTTTGTATCCCAGGCGTTCAGGTCTTCTTCAAGAGATCCGCATTTTTCTCCTTTGAATTTTTTGTCTCTTATTTCATAAAGAAGCGCGTTTCGCTGTTTAAGAATTTTTTTATAATTTGAAAGTGCGTTTAGATATTTCTTATCGGTTTGGGAAATCAAAATATTAATATATTTACGTCGGAATGACGGGCTAAGGTATAACATGTTCATATTTTCCGGATGGAATAAAACAGTTATTAGGTTCCCCAGGTACTCGCTGTTTCTCAGGTCAACGTCATTCTTTTTGAATTTTTTTATCTTTTTGGGGTGTTTTGAATAATATACATCCAGTCGCGTTGTTTCGTTACTGCTGATAATTTCACAATTACAACGCATATAATCCATGCTCCATTCGATAAGATCTTCCTGAATCAACGTTCTAAAGGATTTTCCCAATGAAAGAATGTATATCGATTCCAGAAAATTGGTTTTTCCCTTTCCGTTAGGACCTATAAGCACAGTAAGATTTTTTTGTTTTGGAAAGTCGTAAGAAAAACTTTTGTAATTTCTAAAATTTTCAAGTTGCAGTTTCGTGATTTTCATTTTAAATTCTATTGTGAGTATTACTATTTTACAAATATGCCAAAAGAAAATAAAAAGGTTGATCTGGACGCGATGCGTCATTCATGTTCTCACGTGCTCGCACAGGCCGTTTTACAGATGTTTCCGGAAGCAAAACTTGGGATCGGACCTACAATTGAGGACGGTTTTTATTATGATTTTGAACTGCCCAGAACTCTTATCCCCGAGGACCTGCCTATTTTGGAGAAAAAAATGAAACAAATAATCAAACAGGATCAAAAATTTCTCAAAAAAGAAGTTTCTCCCAAAGAAGCAATAAAATTCTTAAAAAAAGCTGATCAGAAATATAAAATTGAATTAGTAAAAGAATTTGCCAAATCAGGTGAAAAGATAACTTTTTATGAGAATGTTATGCCGCAGGACAACAAACCCATGTTTGTCGATCTTTGTGAAGGGCCGCATCTTGACCGAACAGGACAGATAGGCGCATTTAAATTATTAAAGATCGCGGGCGCCTATTGGCGCGGCGATGAAAAAAATCCAATGCTTCAGAGAATTTATGGCACTTGTTTCCATACAAAAGAAGAACTTGATAAATATCTAAAAAAGATCGAAGAAGCAAAAAAACGAGACCACAGAAAACTTGGCAAAGAATTGGATCTCTTTAGTTTTCATGAAGATGGTCCTGGTTTTCCCTTTTTTCATCCCAAAGGAATGATTCTTATCAATCAGCTCCTTGAATACTGGCATAAAGAACATAAAGAAGCCGGCTATGGTCTTGTTTCCACGCCGATAATTCTGAGAGAGAGTTTGTGGCATCAGTCAGGACATTACGATAATTATAAAGAACACATGTATTTCACGCATATTGATGATGAAGGCTACGCAATAAAACCCATGAACTGTCCGGGTGGGATGCTGATTTATAAAGAAAGGACAAGGTCTTACAGGCATCTTCCCTTACGATGGGCGGAACTGGGGCTTGTTCACAGGCATGAAAAATCCGGTGTTTTGCATGGACTTTTTCGTGTAAGAAGTTTTACCCAGGATGATGCTCATATTTTCTGTACGGAAGAACAGATAAAAGATGAATTAAAGGGCGTTTTGCGCCTTTTTGAAAAAATGTACGCGAAATTTGGTTTTGAATACATGATTGAGCTTTCCACAAGACCTGAAAAATCCATCGGAAGTGATGAAATGTGGGATCTCAGCGAAAAAACTATGCATGAAGTTTTGAAAGAGGAAAAACTTGATTATGAAATAAACGAAGGCGATGGCGCGTTTTATGGTCCAAAATTTGATTTTCATATTGCCGACTGTTTGGGAAGAACATGGCAGTGCGGTACATTACAGCTTGATTTTTCCATGCCCGAAAGATTTGAGCTTGAATATATTGGAGAGGATGGTAATCCACATAGACCGGTAATGCTTCACAGAGTTGTTTATGGATCCATCGAACGATTTATGGGAATTTTAATTGAACATTACGGCGGTGCTTTTCCGGCATGGATTGCGCCTGTTCAGGCTATTATTTTACCGGTTTCCGATAAATTTAACGATTACGCCAAAAAAGCAGCTGAAAAACTTTATGAAAAAGGTATTAGATATGAAATAGATGATTCTTCAGAAACTCTCGGCAAGAAAATCCGCAACGCCGAGCTTTTGAAAATTCCTTTTATGCTGGTCGTGGGAGAAAAAGAACAGAAAGGAAATACTGTGGCGGTCAGAGATTATGCCACAAAAAAACAAAAGGTCATGAAAGTGGATGAATTTATCAAAATGGCATCCCTCTAAGATTGGCGCTTTCAATAATCTTTTTCATTTTTTCACCATCATCCGATTTTACAGCTTCTTTGAATACTGAGCTGAACTTATCATATGCTCCATCTACTATTTTTTGTTTTTCCATGTTTTCTTTAATCCTTACATCACCGACGGGTATATTGATTTTTCTATAAATATCGTTTAAATCGGGGTCATTGTATGCTTCGACAATTTGCTTTAATGTGAAATTTATTTCCTCAATAAAAAATTTTGGAGGTTGTTCAGGTGTAACCACAGTCCCTCTGTTCAATGTTCTGTCGTCCATTCTCTGATAAATATCTTTATGTTTTTCATATTTACCGGTCATTATCCCCTCATACCTTACATATGATTTTATTGCTTCAACAAGTTTGCTTTTGTTATCATTTTCCGCCAATGATTTCATGTATTGGCTGAATCCGGGAAAAACATTCGCGTATCCTTCAATCGTCAAGAATTTCTTACTACCGCTTGCCGCCTGGCATGAGTCGGTTATTATCCTTTCAGTTGCCGGGGGAAGGTACGCAAACATATCATCATGATCCAGGTTTTCTCCATTTCTTAATGCCTTGTTAATACGTGTTTGTGTTTCGTTACTTGGAATAACATACTGCCACATAAATTCATCCACATATTTTCCGGGTTCTGCGTTCATAGGATCATCTCTATCAAACCATCGAACCCACCTTTTATAGTCTTCGATAGTAAATCTATGTGATATTCCTTCTTTACGGGGTACACTTGCACATATATATTCCAGGAGCGGAAATTTCGCCAGCATTTCCGAATTAATATGCGCTATTCTGTCAAAACTGAGTATGGTTCTTCCGTATCTGTTTTCCGCCGCCACGCCTTCAATCATATAGTAAATTTTTGCCTGCATGCTGGATTTTCCCTGATCGATCGCGTGTGTGACCAATCCTTCATATTCGTGTGGATCAACGAATTCTCCATTTTTGTGTTGTTTAAGTAATACTGCCAATCGGCGCTGGTGTCCGCCTTCCACGCCTTCGAGCTGTTTACCTTCTTCATAATAACTTTTTACGTTTTGGGCGAATGTGGATTTATTTCTTGCGAACCATTCATTGTAGGTTCCTTCACCCCACATCGAATCTATCGCGGCTTTCAAAAAATCAAATCCTGTTCGATTGTCCGTTTCGCTGATTTGCGTATATGGATCCCCGCTTGAAGGTATAGGAATAGCAAGGCCGGGATCTATAAATCTGTTCAGATTCCGCCACATTTCAATATCATCCCATCTCATATGTCCTTTTTCACATAAAGTAAGCATTGCTGCTTTAAATTCGTCTCTATTTCTTGTTGTTCTCAGCCTGTTTTTGATTTCGTATATACCTTTTTGTTCAAAGGATTCTTTAAACTGATTTACCTGTTCGTTTTCCGCGGCCTGATTTATACGCTGCATTTCCGGTGAAAAGAAAGGCAGGTCTTTTCCCACGGATGAGTATCTTTCTTTTTGTCTTCTTTCATAACGTCTTTTATAATATTCCCACATTGTTTTGCCCATTTCCCAAATATCCTTGACGCTTAACAATCTGGTGCTTACCCACATTTTTTTTAGAAAATTACGTTCAACTTTGTCCATTCCGCCGACTTTAAAAATATCTTTATAAGGTAGAGCTTCTTCATAATACTCGGGTCTCCATCTATCCAAATCTGAAATTTCTTCCTCAACGGATTTTTTTGGAGCCTCTTCAACCGTTTCTCTGTCTTCTTCCTCCTCTTTTTCAGTATAGGTTTCCGGTATTTCCGGAGCGTTTACAATGTTACCTTTGTTTGCGTCCTCCAATAAGTTTCTTTTATTTATTTTTTTTATTGTCGGTGTTCTATATTCTGAAGGTTTTGGAGGCCTTATCCCTGTAAATGCTGCGGGGAGAGTCGGAATCCACCATCTTCCACCCTCTGTTCCTGTTGGCTGAAGCTCCATTTCATATTCTTTTTCACCTTCTTTATTTTCCCTCGTTCTTATTACTCCTTCTCTTTCTCTTTTCCACTCGTCCAGAGCGACTACATTTTGTTCCTCTCCGGATTCTGGTATTTCCAATTTATCATCTTCGGAAAGTTCCCCTCTTTTTTTTCTTACTTTCATGGCTCTATTAACTATTTTCTGCATTTCATCGTCATTGATATTTCTCTGATAATTATTTCTTCTCAAATAAACGCCGAATTCTCCGGGTGAAAATTTTTTTTGTTTTCGATCAAACCGAAGCACGTCATGAACGGAATCCGGCATGCTTTCTTTTGGAATTTTAGTAACTGTTTTATTTAAAATAATCTTTGTTTTTCCTTCTTCTTCCCCAACTTCCTCAACTTCTACAGTGTCTTCGCCATAGACAGGTTTTCCTTCCTTAAATTCCTGTAAAGCTTGGGGAGAGGTAAACGTGTCTCCTTCTTCAATATCTTTAAATGCCAGTTCCAAAGCGTATCTTTCGTTAAATTCTTCAAGATTTTCCAGTTCTTCGTATCCTTCATATACATCTATAAAATGAAGGAAATTTCTGAGGCTTGATTTTATTTGATTTCCTTCCTCGTCCGTATATTCGATTTTTAGCTGTCCGGGAGCCTCTTCTTCTGAATCGGGATTTTCCCTCTCAAAATATATTCGATTAATTTTTATGATTGATTTTTTCTTTTCCACTTTTCCGGTTTCCGGGTCGATTTCCAGTCCTTCAAGTGTTGGCATATATTTGGCTTCGGGGCCGATTTTTAAAAGCCACATTGTAAGTTCGGCAATTTTATTCATATCGAGTCCCGCTCTTTTTGAAAATTCATTGAGATTTCGGTATTGAGACAGTACTTTTTTTAGATAGTTAATCCATTTTTCCTTGGTTTCCATGAGGTTTTCACGCATCTGATTCATTTCTTCATCCATTCTTGCAAGCTCCATGCGCAAATCTTCGATTTCTTTTTCCAGCTTTTTGTTTTCCGGGTTTTCTTTAAGCTTTTGTTCGAGTTTTCTTAATTCTTTATCTTTTTCGTTGGCATGTTTTGCCAGTTCAAATTGTTTTTTTTCCGCTTTATCAAGTGTTTCGATAAGCTCTTTTGGTGGTGCTTCTATTGTCCAGTTTTCCTCCTCGCCGGTTTCAGTGATCTCTTCCACTTTTCCTCTAATTTCTGAAGTTTCCGTCACTGCCCCGGCTGCGATGCCGGTTTCTTCAAGCGCTTCTTTTCTTTGGTCCTCCTCTCGTATTTCCGTAAGTTCTTTTAGTATTTCTTTTTCAGAACGGCTGCTTAGGGGGCCTGTGCTTTCCTG
>WJKQ01000069.1 GCA_014728975.1 Candidatus Peregrinibacteria bacterium
GAACATAACTGCGTTTATTCTTCCTGTGGGATCCTCGATCACAAAAGTTACCATATAATTACCGGATTTCGTCATTATCTTTTTTATATTTGAAACAAGACCGCATAACTTTAAATTTTTACCAACATGTTTATGTGTAAGTTCGCCAATTAAATGGGCTTTCTTTTTCAGATATTTTTTTAGTCCTTTTAAAGGATGATCAGAAACATACATTCCTAAAAATTCCTTTTCACATTTAAGCCTTTGCATTTGAGTGGATTTGGGAACATCTTTTAATTTTAAAGTTCCGTATGCCGGTTCAGAGTCTTCTTCCATCATACCAAAAATTGTTGATTGACCATTTGTTGAAACTTCTTGAGAAAGTTTTGCAAACCTGGAAATTTCGTTAAAATTTTCAGCAATTTGATTTCTATCACCAAATTCATCCAGAGCTCCACTGTAAGCTAAAGCTTGAATAAGCTTTTTATTTAAAATATGAGCCGGAACTCTATGAGCAAAATCTTCAAGAGATTTGAACGATCCACCTTTTTTTCTTATTTTAATCATTTCTTTAATCGGACCTTTTCCGACGCCTTTTATCGCTAATAATCCGAATCTGATATTTTTATTATCAATAACTGTAAAATCAACAAGAGACTCATTTATTGAAGGAGGAAGTATATCTATTCCTTTTTCAGTACATTCTTTTATTTCCAAAACCACTCTGTCAGTGTTGCCGGAATCACTGCATAAAAGAGCAGCCATAAATTCAACGGGAAAATGAGCTTTTAAATAAGCTGTCTGATAAGCTATAAAACCATAACAAACAGCATGGGCTTTATTAAAACCATATCCTGCAAATGGTTCAATGACTTTTTCAAAAACTTCATTGGCAAATTTCCTGTCATGACTATTTTTAACAGCACCTTTAATGAATTTTTCTCTTTGTTCAGATAATAAAGACCCGATTTTTTTTCCAACCGCTTTTCTTAAAATATCCGCCTCACCGAGAGTAAATCCTGCAAAATCTCTGGCAAGCTGAAGAATTTGTTCCTGGTAGACGGCAACACCATATGTAGTTTCGAGAATTGGTTTAAAAGAAGCGTGCAGATATTTAACTTTTTCGGGGTGATGTTTTCCTTGTATATATTTTGGTATCCATTCCATAGGTCCCGGCCTGTAAAGAGCACCCATTGCAACTATATCCTCAAATTTATTAGGTTTTAGATCTTTAAGATATCTCCTCATACCTGCCGACTCCAATTGAAAAACACCGGTTGTATCGGCTTTTTTTAACAAATTAAATGTTTTTTCATCATCAAGTGAGATATCTGAAATATCAATTTCTTTTTTTTGTGTCCTTTTAAGGATTTTGCAGGTCTGTTCAATAACTGTCAGATTCCTGAGACCTAAAAAATCCATTTTTAGAAGCCCCAAACTTTCTAAAGGTTTTGCGGAAAATTGTGTGACTATTTCACCGCCGCCTCCTGCTCCATATTGAAGAGCCGTATATTCTGTAAGATCTTTTTCAGAAATTACGACAGCACAGGCATGAGTCCCTGCATGTCTAACTGTTCCTTCAAGTTTATCAGCATAGTCCAAAAGAACTTTTGCACGGGGATCGTTTTCATAATCTTTTTTTAGATCGGGATCTTCTTTTATGGATATTTTTAACGGGATATGTTTTCCCAATAATGGCGGCGGCACAGTTTTGGCTAATCTATCGACTTCAGGATAAGGGTATCCTAATGCTCTTCCAGTATCCCTGACCGCGGCTCGCGGCGCCATTGTACCGAAAGTAATAATTTGGGCTACATTACTGCGGCCATATTTTTCAATTACGTATTCAAGAACCTCATCTCTTCGGGTATCGGCAAAGTCGATGTCTATGTCAGGCATGCTTACCCGTTCGGGATTCAAAAATCTTTCAAAAAACAAACCGTGATCGATAGGGTCAAGATCGGTAATATTGAGAGACCAGGCTAAAATTGAACCTGCTGCGGAGCCCCTGCCTGGACCTACAACTATTTTTTTATCTTTTGCATACTTTACAAAATCATAAACAATTAAAAAATAAGTATCAAAACCCATATTATGAACTGTGGTGAGTTCATATTCAAGACGTTCCTTATATTTTTTTGGAATTTTTTTTCCGTCAAACCGTAATTGTAAACCTTCATAACATAACTTCCTTAAATAATCACCGGGTTCCTCGTTTTGAGGAGTCTTGAAAGATGGAATTAAATTTTTACCAAATTCAAAATCAAGATTACATTTATCTGCGATATTTAAAGTATTTTCAATAGCACCGGGATAATCTTTAAAAGCATTTTTAAGATCATTAACATCTCTGATCGAATAATCTCCTGTGTATTTCATCCGGTCATCATCATGGATAGTAGTATGAGTCTGAATACATAAAAGAATGTCATGTGCTTCACTGTCTTCAGGTCTGGGATAATGCGTATCATTTGTTGCGACCAGCTCAATTTCGTATTGCTTTGATAAATGTTTTAGCTTCTTATTTACGATTTGTTGATTTTCAATCAATGGATGGTCCTGGATTTCAAAATAAAAATTTTCCTTACCGAAAATTTCTATATGTTTCGTTATAGATTTATCTAAATCTTCTTCATTTTCAGATAAAATAAGTCTTGGAATATGTCCTGTAAGGCAGCCGCTCATTGCAATAAGACCTTTGCTATGTGCTTTTAATAAACCGTAATCTACGCGGGGTTTATAATAAAAACCTTCAAGATGAGCTTTGGAAACAAGATATAAAAGATTTTTATATCCTTCATAATCTTTCGCCAAAACCGTAAGATGATAAGGTTTATTATCTATTTTAGGCTCTTTGTCAAAACGGGACCTTGGTGCAACATAAAGTTCACAACCCAAAATTGGTTTTATTTTCTCATTTTTTGCGGCTTTATAAAATTCAATTAAACCATAAGTAACCCCATGATCTGTTAAGGCACATGCCGGATATCCAAGTTCTTTCGATCTTAAAACGAGATCCTTTGGACTTCCAAATCCATCGAGAAGGCTATAATGGGAATGTGTATGTAAATTGACAAATGACATATTTTATCCAAAATTAGACATTAAATGAATGTGTACATGAAAAATTTCTTGTCCGCCTTCTTTTCCAACATTAATTTGCAAGGTATAACCTTTAAGGTTTAATTTTTCTGCGATATTTTTGGCGCATAGCACCAGATGCCCTACAATTTTTTCATCACCTTCCTCCATATCCGCAATGGTGGAAATATGCTTTTTCGGTACAATTAATAGATGAGTATTTGCTTTTGGATTCGCGTCAGGAAAAATCGAACATATATCATCCCGATATAAAAATTCTGTTTCAATTTCTCCCCTTAAAATTTTACAAAAAATACAATCAGACATATCCAAAATGAGTTAAATTGTACTTATATTGTAAATTATATGCCTTTATAAGCAACCTATAAAAACTATTTTTTCTTTAATTTTTGTTTTTGATCCAGCTTATATACGGCACGACCGACTCTTGCAAATTGAGGATTTTTTTGTAAATTTAATGAAATAGTACCTTTTTTAACCTGACGTTGTTTTAAAACCCCATCAATAATTTCCTGTTTTGTCATGGGGTTCTTTTTCTTTAAGAGATTTTCAATAACATCCGCGACAGTTCCTTTATTATAGCCGAATTCTTTGAGCGTATAAAGTCCGCGACCAACCAGGACAAACTGATTGTATCTTATTAGTTCATTATGGACCGCCTGTGTAGTTACGACTTTTTTATCAAAACCGGCTTCAGATATTTTGTTTGCGATTTCAACGAAATGTAGAGGTTTTTTTTCTTTTTTAAGAATAATATATGCTTTATCTCTAATACTTCTTGGATTAATATGTCTCCAATTCATTAATCCAAAACCCTCCGGAATCCTTTTCAATCTTTTGTCTACTTCTAATGATGAGATAATCATTGGATCGCTGTATTTCTCAAGTTTATCTCCCAGCATTTGTCTGATTGATGTAACAAGTTTCTGATCAGAAATTACGTCTCCTTTTTTCTTCAATACTTTTATTCCTGCTTCAATGATAGTAGAAATAACAGCGAGATCGATTTCTTTAAATCTCCAGAAAGGATTATATAAATTTGTTTTTTCGGCTTTTTCAATATTTTGATTAATATTTAAAGCCAGTTTAATAATATTTGCATCTACATCATCTTTTGACTTGATGGCATTTAAAATCTCACTGACCAGAATTGTTTGGAGAAGAACACCTCCTCTTTCTTCAAGTACTTTATTTGCAATATCGTTGACAATATTCAGCTTCGTAGTCTGAACGGTTCTGCGA
>WJKQ01000070.1 GCA_014728975.1 Candidatus Peregrinibacteria bacterium
AGGCTAAACCTCACATGCTTTTCCAAAAAGGGATTCAACGCCCAGACTGTCAATTGACCGCTAACGATTCTACGCATTACGTCAGTTTTGAACTGGCTCTCAGGTATGCAAAGTGCTTCTGGATGAGCACCCAATAACGATCCGAGCATTGTCGTCCCACTTCGAGGGCAACCACCGATAAAAATATACTTCATGTTAACCTATCTTTAATATAACCGCTTTTAAGTAGTGGGGGTTAGCAATTGTTGTATATAACCCGGTTCTTTTCTTTACAAAAATCATTAGAATGATATTCCATGCGATCATGCAAACAGCGGATGATATGGCTGCACCAACATCTCTATACAATGGTATAAGGAATGCATTTAAACTTACATTAGCCAACAAACAAATAAAAGTGACCTTAAATGTAATGTTTTCATTATGAGTCATATTCAAAATGAGGCCAACAGAACCGATTAGGGCAGAAACCAGTTGTCCAAGGCATAAAATGACAGTTGCAGCATATGCTGATTGAAACTCGGGACCTACTAATATCACAATCAACCGCTCCCCAAATCCAATCAAAAAAAACGCAGTTGGTAATGAAAGTGCTGCAATAAAACATGAGGCCTTTATCAACAATTTCTGCAGCTCCTCATGATCCGTATCATATAAATTGGCAATTTGGGGCGCGATAATTGCGTTAATTGAAACAAGGCCGAAAATAATAACGGATGAAAATTGCATAGCGACACGGTAGACCCCAGTAGAACTAATACTTGCAAGACCAGTGAGCATAATCAGGTCCATACGATGCCACAAGGCATGTGTCCCGTCCAAAAACATTAAAGTAATACCAGACCTTAGCCACCTAGATACCTCGTATCTTGCCCTTCCCGAGATACTTAAACGAGACAAAGTAATTTTTTTTATAGCCAAGACGAATATTAAGGCGACCATAGCTGCCCCAACTTGGGCTAAGACTGCTATTTTTGAATGGATAGGAATGTGGTTGCCTAACACATAAATTAAAATCAGCAGGATGATAAAAACAAACGGTCTGACTATAAAGAACGGAAGTTGAGCGGCCAAAACATGACCCGAGCCTCTCAGAAAACTTGCTACCAATTCTATTAAAGCGAAAATAGGAAGGAGAAAAAGTGCGTACCAAAATGAATAAAGATTACCACTTTCAAGGCCGCTGTCAAAGAATAAACCCCCTAAAAAAGCCACTACAAAAAGACCAAAACTTATGCCCAGAACTATTAGAACGGAAAACCTCCATAATCCACGTATAAAATCATAGCATCCTTTTTTGATATAGACAGATACATCCCTTGTAACTACACTTCCAAACCCGACCTTGCTAATGATTGCAAGAATTTGGACAAAAGATAAACAGAAAGCATATACCCCGAGATGCGCTGGCCCCAGAAGGCGCGCAAGCAAAATTGTAGAAATTATACCTATTATGACTGTTAAACTTCTAAGGAAGTATGATGTTAGGCTAGTTGTATAAAATTTTTTCACTGAACTTCTTATCTAAGCAATAGGCTCTTAGGATATTTATCAGCTTGATATTGTCTTCTGTAAAAAGCCAAAACAAAATTACCGCTTATCCGTTTATCCCTTAAATCCAATAATTCACAAATCTTATCTTTCTCCCATCCCAATTTGTCACTAAGCTTTTTTATACATAGTGCAAAAGATGATGTATTTCCTTTATTTAATCTAACCAAATAATTAATCACCCTTTTATCAACAAATGTCTTAATTTTATTTTCAGAAGTAGAATACTCACGTACCTTGAATATCAGTATTTTACCATTTTCGAGACTCTTAATGAATTCAAAACTATCATTGTTTTCGAAGTAGAATCGAAGGTAATGTTTCCTCCATCCATTTATTACATATTCGACATTATTTTTTTTAAGTTCTTCAATAAGCGTTTCTTCGGTCAGAATATTAATTCCTTTCGATGGATTTTTGGATTCAATCAAAATGACAGTCTTACCAGAATTTCCATGCTCCTTCTGTATGTCAGCGGCATCAGATAACCGCTTATAGGGAACCTCTACATTTTTGACTTTTGCTTCCATCGTATAATACCTAAGCCGTTCATCCGAATCCCACATCACATTGCTTCCCTCTGGGATATTGTCTTTTATCCATTGCTTAGCATATAGTGTCTGTCTATCTTTTCTTACGGTAAGGGGCACATCATCTTTAAGGCAATTTTGAACGAAATAGGATCTGGATAGCGCTTCTCTCATTCTAATATCGTAATGATGTCCCTGTATATTGTCACTGCTTCCGCTACCAATAAAAACCTGGCCGACCATTAATGTCAAAATTACACAACAGCCAAAAATAGTTGTCTCCCTGTATAAATTCCTCTGAGACCAAAATCTTATAGTCAATTTTCTAAGGTATGCCAAAACGGCCCATAATAAGTTGCTAAAAACAAGAAAAGACAACAAATAGAAAATCACCGATTGCCCAGGTCTTAAGCCGATGTAACCAATCCACCACACTATCGGCATAAAAGCTACCCCATACAAAAGTATAAATATGCAAAACCTGTCTTTGCCTAAAACGGCCTTATAGACAATAAAGCCCCAAGCTATGACAAATGCTGGGGCCAACATGAACCATTTGCTTAGCTGCTTATAATAATCCCAGAATACTAAAATGTAGACGCGAAAATATGCATCCACTAATTCCATTCCGCTCTTCCCCATCACTTCCGGTGGGGACATAAAATCATTTATTAGCTTGGGACCTCCTTTACCAAGAATTTTTTCGGCACCCCCTAATGCTGTATGACAATATATCAGCCATGGGAAAATTGTCACTGTCAAAACAATACTATATAAAGCAATCCCTATAAAATTTGATCTATTCCTATATTTACTTATTAATAAGAAGGCAAATACAGGACAAGCGAAAAAAAGCATAGCGACTTCTTTTGTCAAAAATGCTATCCCCGCCGAGAAGCCTCCCAAAAAAAACAGAGCCCAGCTTTTTTTCTCAAAAGCAATAGCAATACTTAGGAAAGATAGTAAAATAAAAAATGGCCATATGGCGTCCAAATGATGATATGACCATCTAAAT
>WJKQ01000071.1 GCA_014728975.1 Candidatus Peregrinibacteria bacterium
AAATTTCAAATGTTCCTGAGTTTTCGAACTTGAAGGAGGAAGGATTTTTCTTTTCTTTTATGGTTTTCTCCGGAAATATCCATTTGTATGCAATTTCATCATTTTCCGGGTCGTATGAATCCGATCCATCTAAATTTAATGAGAAAGGAACTTCTTTTTCCAGACTTCCTTTTTGGATCGTTATTACCGCTACAGGAGGTAAATTTATTAGTTTATTTTCTTTTCCCGGAGTTGGATGTTTAAAAACCTTCCAGCCTGATTTTCCTCCGGAATTTTGTTTTTTTACGATGGATTGATTTTTTTCAATTTTATCGCTGTTTACGCATTCTCCGGTCCAAGCTTTTTGTTCTTTTAGAATCCTTATATCATTAAGTTCCGAAGACGTTGGTGAATTGTTTTTCCAGCAGACGGCGTCTATTAATTTTGAGTCCGATTCTAAGGTTATTTGTTCTGTCGTGGCTGTTAATCCGGAGTTTTTTGTGTATATGTGAAGAATATTATTTTTGGAAATAAATTTATCTTTTTCGGCTTTGAAATGAACCAATATATATTTTTCATCTGAAATTTGGTCGGGATTTATTTTTGTTATTAATTTGTCGTCTTTTATTTTAACTTCCGAATTTAAAGGTGAATTTATTTTAATTTCTATCCAGTCGGATTTATTGTTTTTAAAACTTATTTCGGAAAAATTTAACGGTGAATTATATGAAAATGCAGTCTGGTTTAGAAAGAGAGCGGCGATAATTATAACGATTTTTCTCATTTTGTCATCCTTATTTTTCTATATTTATTGAACCAGTTTTAAATTAAAAATTTGTTAATTTTTTCTAAAATATTGAATTATTAAGTTTGACATTTGCCCATGATCAAGTAAACTTTATAAGCAAATATTCAATAAAATAGGCTTTAGCGAAAGGCTTGTGATTATAATAGCGTTAAAAAGAGAAGTATTAAGATAGTAGACTAAAAATTGATCATAATTAAAAAATAAAAATTTCTGCAGGTATATCTATAGTTTGGGGGGCGAAATTTGAAGGATTGATTTGAGTCACAGCAAGCGTAATAAAGGCTAGAGCCAAGGACCTAACCTTTATTAATTATGTTAATACCGATATTAGTTGCCGTTCTTGGACTGGCTGCGGGTGGAGTCGCAGGATATTACTATCGAAAAAAGCAAATTGAAGCTCGTAACAAAGATCTTGCAGCCAAAGCGGAACAAATGATTGCAGATGCCAAGGGTAAATCAAAAGAAATAGTTTTTGAAGCCCGTAATGAAGCTTTCAAAATTCAGGATGATATTAAGAATGAAGAACAGCGCAGGCAGGCCCAGTTAAATCAGATAGAAGAGCGTCTGATGAAAAAGGAGCAGGTTTTTGATAAGAAAAATGAAGAAGTGGACAAGAAAAAGACGGATTTGGATATTAAGATAACTTCAATTAAAAAGCTTCGTGATGAGATAGAGGAAATACATAATCTTCAGTCTCAGCAGCTTGAAAGAATTGCAGCAATGTCAAAAGACGAAGCCAAGGAAATTCTTTTGAATAAAGTTGAAGAAGAGGCAAAAGATGACATAGTCGCTCAGATTAAAAAGGTTGAAACAGATCTAAAAGAAAAGGCGGATGAAAGAGCTAAATGGATTCTTGCTGACGCAATAGCAAGATGTGCTTCGGAAACGACTGCGGAATCTACCGCAACAATCGTTAACCTGCCCAATGATGAAATGAAGGGACGTATTATAGGTCGTGAGGGTAGAAATATTAATACTTTTGAACAGATTACCGGAGTTGATGTAATTGTTGATGATACTCCCGGCTCTATTGTCATATCGGGTTTTGATCTTGTCAGAAGATATATTGCGAAAGTTGCTCTGGAAAGGCTGATTGAGGACGGGCGTATTCATCCGGCGCGTATTGAGGAAACCGTGAAAAAAGTAAAAGATGAAGTTAATGTCCTTATTAAAGAACTTGGAGAAAAGGCTGTTCTTGAAACGGGTGTCACCGGTCTGCATATAAATCTGATTAAAATTCTTGGAAGACTTAAATTTAGAGTTACACATGGGCAAAATGCTTTGAAACATTCTATGGAGGTTTCGTTTCTTGCGTCAAACCTTGCTGCTGAACTTGGAGTTGATGAGAGCATCTGTAAACGTGCAGGTCTTCTTCATGATATTGGTAAAGCGGTTGATCATGAGATTCCGGGGCATCACGCAAAAATCGGAGCGGACATTGCCAGGAAGTTTGGTCTTTCCAAGGAAGTTGTTCATGCGATTGAAGCGCATCATGGAGATCCTGAGCCTCAGACAATAGAGGCCCAGCTTGTACAGGCGGCCAATCTCATTTCAAACGCGAGGCCCGGTGCAAATAAGGAAAATCTTGATACATATATCAGGAGACTCAAAGAACTTGAAAACTTATGCGACAGTTTTGAGGGTGTTGAGAAATCTTTTGCAATACAGGCCGGAACCGAAGTGAGGATTTTTGTTGCACCCGGAAAAATTGATGATCTTGAAGCTGTGAAGCTTTCTCATGAAATCGCCCGAAAAATTGAGCACGACCTTCAACATCCCGGTCCTGTAAAAGTTCATGTGATTCGGGAGACTCAGGCTGAAGAATACGCAACCTAATATATATATTTTTTTATTTTTCTAAAATCCAAATTATGAAAAGATTATTAATTGTATTGTCGGCTATTGTTTTGGTTTTTTCGGCAACTCTTCCATCATTGGCCTTTACCGACGTGAGTGAAGATATGTTTTATTATGATGCGGTAAATTTTTTACAGGATGAAGGTATTGTAGTCGGATATGGAGATGGATCGTTCGGTTATGAATTAAATATTAACAGGGCTGAACTTCTAAAAATTGTAATTGAAGCAAAGTTTTTTGAAGAAGGTACGGAAAGTTTAAGTTCTTACAGTGAAATGTCGTGTTTTGAAGATGTTCCGGCTAATGAGTGGTACACAAAATATATTTGTTATGCTAAAGAACAGGGATGGGTTGTAGGATATGGCGATGGGACTTTCAGACCCGCTCAAAATATTAATTTTGTTGAGGCTTTAAAAATTGTAATGGAAGTTTTTGGAATAGATTATCAGGAAACCGATCCCTGGTATAAAGGTTTTGTTGATGAAGCAGCTTCCAGAAACCTTATTCCTCTTACTATCGATGAATTCGGGCTTATTATTTCAAGGTCTGAGATGGCCGATATGATTACCAGAATGATTATGCTTAATAATGATGAACTCGATGAATATTTGGATGAAAGAACTGATTATCGCGTTGATTATGATTCTATATTAAATGGAGAAAACGTATCTGAAGATGTGCCTGATGAAAGTGAAGCTGTAGAAGAAGATTCCGATGTTTTGGGAATGAATTGTTTTGCGGAATTTGATACTATTGCAGGAGTTTATGATCGTTTTGACTGCGGTGACGATGTTGTTGAGGAGCTTGATTTTGTTCCTGCTTTTCAGGATCTTTTCCCAAATGAAAATGTCTATATTTCAAATAACGAAGCGCTTTTGAATGAAGGTGTTTTATACTTTACCACAAATGAAGAAACAGGAGCGGGTACGGTAAACAACAGGCTCATCAAATATGATATAAGTGGTGGAGAAGGCGCTGTTTTATATGAGGAAGAATCTGTTGAAGGTGATATGCTTGTGCTTGTAGGCACGGATCTCACAGATAATCTGTTGATTGTGGAATGGCAGGCTTCTGATTTTGCTCCTTCTGTTTGTTATTCTCCGTGGCTTAGCGAGGATCTTTATTCTATAGGCCTTTCCGGAGGAGAAAGTCTTGCTCCCTATGTACCTCCGCAATGGAAAATTGATGAAGGGGAAGCTAAAGTTGTCGATTGTTTATAAAAATTGTTAAATTCTCTTGACACTGCAGGTTAGCACTCTATAATGCTTCGTGCTAAAAGCTTATAATTTAACTTTTGTTTATTATGGAAAAGATTATTCCAACTGGTGATAATATTGTTGTAGAACCGATTACTGAAGAGGTAAGTTCTTCAGGAATTATTATTCCCGATACGGCATCAAAGGAAAAACCTATGAAAGGCAGAGTTATTGCCGTGGGATCCGGTAAGTTTTCCGATGATGGCAAAAGACTTGAAATGGAAATTAAGGAAGGGGATACGGTTTTATTTTCAAAATACGGTCCTACTGAGATGAAAATTGAAGGCAGGGATGTCTTGATCCTTTCCGCCGGTGATGTTTATGCAAAATTGACTTAAATTAATGTCAAAATAATAATTTAATAATTTAATATTATGGCTAAACAAATTCAATTTAGCGACGATGCTCGCCAGAAGCTTCTTGCCGGTATTGAGAAGCTTGCAAAGGCTGTCAAAATTACGCTCGGTCCAAAGGGGCGAAACGCAATTTTGGAAAAGAAATACGGCGCTCCTATGGTCACGAACGATGGTGTAACTATTGCGAAGGAGATCGAGCTTCCCGATTCTTATGAAAATATGGGGGCTCAAATGGTTAAGGAAGTTGCTACAAAAACAAATGATGTGGCTGGAGATGGTACAACTACGGCTACCTTGTTGGCTGAAGCTATCATAAAAGAAGGTCTTAGAAATTTAACCGCAGGTGCTAATCCCATGCAATTGAAGTTGGGAATTGAAAAAGCTGTAAGTAGAGTTTCAGATGCTCTTTCAAAGATGGCTATACAGATCGGTGACAGTAAGGAAAAAGTTGCGCAGGTTGCGACAATTTCCGCCCAAAACGAGGAAGTTGGGGAGCTTATTGCAGACATTATGTCTATGGTTGGAAATGATGGGGTAATTCAGGTTGAAGAGTCGCAGACAATGGGTCTGGAAAAAGAAGTGGTAGAGGGGATGCAGTTTGATAATGGCTATATTTCTCCCTATTTTGTGACTGATCCTTCAAGGATGGAGTCGGTCTACAGTGATGCAAAAATACTGATTACTGATAAAAAAATTAGTTCGGTCCAAGACCTTTTGCCTTTGCTGGAAAAGGTCGCACAGACAGGCAAGAAAGAACTCATAATAATAGCTGAGGATGTTGAGGGTGAAGCTCTCGCGACTTTGGTTTTGAACAAACTGAGAGGCGTTTTTAATGTTCTCGCTGTCAAGGCACCGGCGTTTGGTGACAGAAGAAAAGAGATGCTCAAAGATATTGCTATTTTGACCGGGGGTACCGTTATCAGTGATGAAATCGGTTTGAGTCTGGAGAATGCGGAGCTTGGTCATCTTGGAGAAGCAAGGAAGATTGTTTCCGATAAAGATACAACTACTATCGTTGAGGGAAAGGGTGATAAGCATGAAATTGAAGCTCGTATTGAAGAGATAAAAGTCCTTTTGTCAAAGACCACTTCCGATTTTGATAAAGAGAAGCTTCAGGAAAGACTTGCCAAACTCGGTGGAGGAGTAGGAGTTATAAAGGTTGGTGCCGCCACGGAAATTGAACTTAAGGAAAAGAAGCACAGGATTGAGGATGCTTTGAATGCGACCAGAGCCGCTGTTGAGGAAGGGATTGTTCCCGGAGGCGGAGTAGCTTTGATTCTTGCCATGAAAGTTCTTGAAGAAGTAAAAAGTGA
>WJKQ01000072.1 GCA_014728975.1 Candidatus Peregrinibacteria bacterium
CTCCCTGTACAAAATGCAATAGGTATTTTTTGGGCCAGATTAACCAGGGAATCCGCCATTTTCTGCGTAGGGGCAATATTGCCTTTTTCTGTGATCGTGCCGTCAAAATCAAACATTGCTGCTTTATAATCCATAAACTTAAATTAAAATGTTTTTTCAGATCTCATTTTTTCGGCTGTTTTAAGCATTTTTTCTTTTTTAATCCGTAATTCTTCAGCTTTTTCTTTGGAAATAAAAGGGGATAGTTCTTCGACCAATCCGGCGGCGGCTTCAACATTGCTTGTATAAGCCGTAAAATGTACATTATTTTCAACATATTCAAAATAAGTTTCCAGCATAGGAAGAACTTTTTCCAAATATTTATCTATATTTTCATCCGGAAAATTTTGGACAGCCCTAAAATAGTCTCTGTAATAACCAAAATCATTCATCGGATTCAGTAAAATTGCTTTTTCGAAATTACCCATACATGCAGACATATTACCTTTCTGACAATTGACAACGCCGTATAAATGCCATGCCCGGGAATCCAGCGGATTTAAGGAAATTTCAGTCTCGATATAATCAACCGCTTTATCAAAACGACCATTTTGCGTAGCTGTATCGGCACTATTTAAGTAATAATTCCGTGGAAAAAAAGAATATTCCAGGTACGATTCGTCCAGAACTTCCGACAAAACAAGCAAAGTTCCTTCGTAAAGTGAAAAAATCCCCGCAAACAGCGCTAAAATAAGTCCACAAACGGCATTTCTAAGTTTTATGAATCTTTTTACAACCAAAGACCGAATAAATATAATTAGAATGAAAATCAGCAGTAAATTGGCTGTAAAATTAAGATTATAATCGATGAGATTATGCGCGAAAGCGCCCAAAACAGACACTCCAAGTATGAAAACCGTATCTTTTCTTGCTTTGCTCAGTCCGGGAAATCTTTTTAACACCGTTAAAAAAACTGCCAATAAAAATGCCAGAAAAGCTCCCAGGGCTATAAGACCGTTTTCAGCGGCAATTTTAAGAAAAACATTATGTGGGTGATCCGCGCTTCCCAGTAGAGTTTCCTGCCTAACATTGTAAGCATGCCTGAAGCTGTAAGGACCCCATCCAAAAACAGGCTTTTTTAAAGCTAATTCTACTGCTCCTACCCAAAAATCCACCCTCTCCTGCTTGGAAGTCAGGCTTTCTTCATTATCAAAAGTGACTCTTTCTTTAACATCCAGAACTTCATGACTGACAGCTCTTATGGAATTGGAACCGTAAAAGAAAAACAAAGCGGTAAGAAGCGTCAAAAATATCAAAAAAACTGTTTCCCAACGGATCCTCTTTGCAAAATAAATTAATAATAAAAGGACCTGACCTAATAGAGCAATAAGAGCTCCTCTGGAAAAAGTCAGAAGCAGAGCGGAAAATAAAAAACCGATTACCAAAGCCGCCTGCCATTTTGTATTTTTGGTGACAAATAAAAGGTAAACAGGCCATGCCATAAGCAATAACAATGCAAAAGCGTTCGGCCAGACATGTGCGTGATATTGAATATTAAAGAAAGAACCGACCATCCGTACCTCCGGCTGGGAAAAATACAAAAAATATCCGAGCAAAACCGCTAAAATAGTACCTATTCCGACTATTCTCAAAAAATTTCCCGCCCATTTGTTTTTTTTATGGGCAAAAATAAAATAAAACGGAACCATGGAGGAAAAAGCCAAAACTTCACTGAAACCAAGATTTTTGGTTTGTGAAAAAACAAATGACAAAACCACAAATAAAGTAAAAACAAGCAAAAATACTTTTTCCGCAAAAGCAATTTCACGTTTTTTCCTGAATTCAAAAAAAGCGATTACCGCCAATAAAACACAAAAAGCCAGGATCAAAGGAAAACCTCCTCCATAATCATATTTTTTAAAAATCGGATTTAAAAGCGCGAATAAAAAGAAAGCACTTAAAACAACATAAGAAACATTCTCCCGTAAAAATTTCCAACATTTTTCCATATCATAATTATACATCAACAAAAGTTCTCATCAATTTTTTGACTAAAGCAGTAAAAAATTGTATAATAATAATTAGAAAAAAATAAAAACAAAAATACATATGTTCAAAGAAAAATTCCTGATTTTCAAACAGGGACCTGCAAAAAAAGAAGGGCCAGGCAAACCTCCCGAAAAATTAAAGCTTAAAGAAAAATACGAAGTAGTGGAAGAAAGACATGAACTTGCCGCGGATATCGCCGAAGGCTTGATCTCCGGAACGGCCGCAGGAGCTGTAGAAGCCACTGAAGAAGCTAAAATAGCCGAAGAAGAAGCGAAAGGCAAAAAGGAAAAAGAAAAAAAAGAGAAATAATCTGCCCTTTGATTTTTTTTCCGATCAACAATATTATTGGTGACATGAAAGAGAAAAGAGCAAAGGCGATTTTGATAGATGTCATCGATCTTGACACGCCCAAAGACGAAGCCCGGAAACGCCTCGGCGAACTTGAGAATCTTGTAAATACATACGGAAGTATAGTTGTTGTAAAAACAATTCAAAGAAAAGGTAAACCCGATTATGAAACCTATATAGGTAAAGGAAAAGTTGAGGAAATTCGACTGACCGGTAAAGAAAAAAAAGCAGAAATACTGATTGTAAATAATATTTTAAAACCCCGTCAGGTATTCAATCTTCAGGAGATACTAAGAAAAGATGAGATAAAAGTATGGGACAGAATAGATCTGATTTTAAAAATTTTTGACAAACACGCCAAAAGCACTGAGGCGAAACTTCAGATAGAACTCGCGGGGATACGCCACATGGGGCCGAGAATTTATGGAATGGGAATAGAACTCTCAAGACAGGCGGGAGCAATGGGCCTGCGTGCTGGAGCAGGTGAAGCAAATATCGAAATAATGAAGCGTCATTTAAGAAAACACGAATTGAGTATCCAGCAGAAACTAAAACATTATGATCTGATCAGAGCCGGACACAGAAAAAGACGGCGTCGACAAAACCTGAAAACTGTAGCATTGGTTGGATATACAAATGCCGGGAAAAGTTCTGTATTAAACGCATTAACAAACAAAGGCGCTTATGTTGCCGATCAATTATTCGCCACTCTTGATACCAGGGTGGGGAAGCTGTACATAAAACCAAAAATACAAAATAATAAAAAATACGTAAAAGGGATGGAAATATTAATTTCGGATACGATAGGTTTTATTCAGGATCTTCCTCCTTCACTTATCCAGGCTTTTAAATCGACCCTGGCCGAAACTGTAGAAGCCGACCTTATCCTTCATATAATCGACATCACGGATTCTCAGATTCACAAAAAAATTAAAGTTGTCGAGAAAATATTGGATCAGCTCGGTCTGCGTGACAAACCGAAACTTTATGTATTTAACAAAATAGACCTTATTCCAGAGATTCAACAGCCGAAAGAATTGCGAAAGCCGGTAAGACCAAAAGGAATACTTAGAGCGGGTAAAAATACTGCAAAAATTCTTGGTTGGGAAAGTGAAAAACCAAAATTTAAAGCCGCGGAGGATCCCGGAAAATTAAAAAGAAACTATGAAAAATTCTCTCCTGTTTTCGTTTCCGCAAATGAAAAAATCAATCTGGACAAATTGATAGAAAAAATAGAAGGAAAAATCAAAAAATATTCCCAAACATGATAATATTCGGTCAATAAACTTCATTTCTAAACTACAAACTATGAAAACCACAACATTTAAAGCTTCAATAATAGGATGCGGAAGTGTAGGAGCGACAACCGCGTACGCTTACCTTCTTTCCGGAGCCGTGACAGACATGGCGCTCATAGACATAAATAAAGAAAAAGCAAACGGCCTTATGCTGGACCTTAAACACGCGATACCTTTCACACCGCATACAGAAATCGAATCCGGCGATGATTACGATTTAGTAAAAAATTCAAAAATTGTTGTTGTTACGGCGGGAAAACGACAGGCAAAAGGGGAGACCCGACTCGATCTTGTAAAAGCAAACAAAAAAATATTTGGCAGTATCATCCCAAAAATTGCGAATAAAGCGCCAAAAGCAATAATAATTGTGGTAACAAATCCGGTCGATATTTTGACTTATGAAGCTTTGAAACTCTCAAAATTCCCAAGCGGAAGAGTATTTGGAAGCGGAACAATTCTCGATTCCGCACGTCTTCAA
>WJKQ01000073.1 GCA_014728975.1 Candidatus Peregrinibacteria bacterium
CTGGTGGCTTAATCTAATTGATAAAATGGAGGAAAGAAAACATAAAAAAGTAAGTAAAACTCCACTAAATGTCAGCAGGGACTGATACAGCATTTTAATTTCTTTTGTTTGCGATTTTTAGAATTAATGACTATATTTAATTCTGAAAATTTATAATTTTGTATGCTTTATTCTAAACTTTTTGGCAAAACAAGGCATAATCCTCCTGTTGATGCCAAAAGTATAAACGCAAAACTTTTAACCCAGGCGGGTTTTATCGAGAAGCTCGCGGCTGGTATCTATAATTATCTGCCGCTTGGATATAAAGTTCTTAAAAAAATAGATAATATTATCAGAGAGGAAATGAATGCTGTTGGAGGTCAGGAAATATTTATGCCTGTTCTTCATCCTATTGAAATTTGGGAAAGGACAGGAAGAGACAGAATTATGGAAGGAGTTTTATATAAGACCTCCTGCGGAAATAAAAAATTTGTTTTAGGTCCCAGTCACGAAGAAACTGTGACACCGTTAACTGCAAATTATGTAAAATCCTACAAGGATTTGCCTTTGAGTGTATACCAGATTCAGACAAAATTCAGAAACGAGCCCAGGGCCAAATCAGGCATACTTCGAGGACGTGAATTTGGAATGAAAGACATGTACAGTTTTCATGTTTCCGAAAAAGACCTTGATGAATATTATGAGAAAGTTAAACAGGCCTATTTTAATGTTTTTAACAGATGCGGTCTGAAAACTCATATTATTGAAGCATCCGGCGGCGCATTTTCCGATAAATTTTCTCATGAATTTTCGGTGGTTACCCCTTATGGAGAAGATACGATTATTGTCTGTGAAAAATGCGGCACCGCGCAAAATCTTGAAATTGCCGAAGGAAAAGTTGCTGATCCGGATGAACCCGAGGAGAAAGAACTTCCATTAAAAGAAGTCGATGTTGAACGCGGTTTTACCGTAGTAGATAATGCCAAAGCACATAATGTTCCGGAAAGTAAAATTTTAAAAACAGTTGTTTATGAAGTTGAAGATGTCGGACTTTTGGGAGTTGTTATCAGAGGCGATCTCAATATTAGCGAAGTTAAGCTTGAAAATTATATGAAAAAGAGATTAAGGCCCGCTACTCCCGATCTTTTAAAGAAAGCAGGTCTTGTCCAGGGATATATTTCGCCTGTTAACGTTTCTGGAAACATAAATATTTCTTTTATTGCCGACCATTCCATAAAAAATGTTAAGAATTTTGTAACGGGAGCTAATGTAAATGGAAAAGATTATAAAAACGTCAATCTTGGACGTGATTTTACAATTAAAGATTTTACAGATCTTTTGGAGGTTAAAAGCGGTTTTCAGTGTCTCAAATGCGGAAAATCTTTAAAGGAACTAACTGCGATTGAAGTTGGAAATATATTTAAGTTAGGGACAAAATTCAGCAAAGTTTTTAATTTAAGCTATACAGATAAAGACGGCAAACTGAAGCCGGTAGTAATGGGATGTTATGGTATTGGAAATACCAGACTTCTTGGTACCGTGGTTGAAGCCAGTCATGATGAAAAAGGTGTTATCTGGCCTATTTCAGTCGCTCCTTACCATGTTCATATTGTAACTCTGGGAAATAATAAAGAAGTCAATCAGAATGCTCAAAAACTATATAAAGATCTTATAAATGAAAATATTGAGGTGCTTTTCGATGATCGTGATGAAAGCCCCGGAGTAAAATTAAATGATGCGGATCTCATTGGGCTTCCTTTAAGGCTTGTTATAAGCAACAGGACCCTTAAAAAAGATTCGGTTGAATGGAAAGCCAGAAATGAAAAAAATGCGGAAGATATGAAATTGGAAGACGTTATTAAGAATATAAAAAATTTTATAAATAAAGATTAATTTTGAAAGTTTTACTTTTAGGTAAATCGGGCATGCTTGGTTCTTGTTTTTTTACGTCTTTATCGGGTCGTGAAGACTTTGAAATGTATGCTTTTAATAAAAGTGATCTGGATATTACTGATAATGTAGCTTTAAAGTCGGTTTTTGAGGAAGTTTCGCCTGATTTTGTCGTTAATTGTGCCGGTTATACCGCTGTTGACGATTGTGAAAATAATCAGGAGCTTGCTTTTAAAGTTAACGGTCTTGCTCCCGGTGAAATTGCCAAACTTTGTAAAAAAGAAAATGCCTGTCTTGTTCATTTCAGTACGGATTATGTTTTTGACGGCGATAAAAAAGACGGATATGAGGAAAATGATGAAACCTCCCCCATTAATGTTTATGGAGAATCGAAACTCAAGGGTGAAAAAATGATTGCCGAAAATATGAAGCAATATTATATCGTTAGAACTTCCTGGCTTTTTGGTGAAAATGGAAGAAATTTTGTGAGTACTGTCATACAACTTTCCAAAACCAATGATGAACTTAAAATTGTAGGAGATCAATTGGGTTCTCCAACTTATACAAAAGATTTGAGTGGTTCCGTTATTAAAAATTTTCTTTCTCCCCTTCTTTCAAATCTTCCCGTACAACACAAACATAATCTTCATGAAGAAAGTGATAAAATTAACAAAAAACCTCCGTTCGGTATTTATCATTTAACGAATTCGGAAATTACAAGCTGGTTTAAATTTGCTGAAAAAATCTTTCAAATTCTTAATATAGATGTAAAGTTAAAAGAAATTACTTCAGATGAACTGCCGCGGCCCGCAAAACGTCCAAAATATTCCATTCTTCTTAATACAAAAATAAAAGATTCACTCAGATCTTGGGAGAAGGCTCTTGAAGCTTATTTAAAGCTTAATTATTAATAATCTTTTTGCGTTTTTGATCATTTTACTGTTAAATTTATAGCGGTTAATATTAAAATTTATGAAAGGAGTTGTTTTGGCCGGCGGAACCGGCAGCAGACTTAATCCGTGTACGAAAATTACAAATAAACATCTTTTACCGGTTTATAATAAACCAATGATTTATTATCCTCTCTTTTCTTTGAGAAAAGCCGGTTTAAATAATATTCTTATCGTTTCAGGAAAAGGTCATTCCGGGGATTTTCTTGAACTCCTCGGTTCCGGTTCCCGGTTAGGAATGAAAATTTCTTATGAAGTTCAGGAGAAACCCGGAGGTATCGCTGAAGCGCTGGGTCTTGCGGAAAATTTTGTCAATAAAGAAAAAATTGTTGTTATTTTGGGCGACAATATCATCGAAGATGATATTTCCGATGCTGTTGAAAATTTTGAATCCATGCCGAGTGGAGCAAAGATCTTTTTAAAATCCGTAAAAAATCCTGAATGTTACGGTGTCGCGGAAATAGAAGATGATAAAATCAAATCCATCGTTGAAAAACCTAAAAATCCAAAAACCAATCTTGCTGTAGTAGGCTGTTATATGTACGATCCAAAAGTTTTTGATATAATTAAAAATTTATCTCCTTCAGAACGAAATGAACTTGAAATCACAGACGTTAACAATTTCTACCTTAAAAATGGAGAACTGAAATTTGAAATGCTAAAAGGGTTTTGGGGGGACTGCGGAGAATCGTTTGACAGCCTATTAGAGTCTTCTAAATTAGTAAAAAACAGTCATTTAGCTTCTTTATGAAAAGTATTATAGTCACAGGTCCGATAGTTTATGATTACATTATGTCTTTTGACGGTTTTTTTAAGGATTCAATTATTTCCGAAGAGCTAGACCATTTAAGTATTTCATTTCAAACCGAGTCCAGTATAAATTATTTTGGAGGCTGCGGTCCGAATATTGCTTACACTCTAAAACTTTTAGGTGAAAATCCTTTAATTTTCAGCGTAGCCGGTAATGATTTTGATAGATATAAGGCCTGGTTGGAAAAAAATGATATTTCAATAGAGTATATTTCAATCGATAATGATAATCCTACTACAGCAGCTTATATTTTAAACGATAAAAATCAAAATCAGATATCTATTTTTTCTTCGGGTGCCGCTAAAAACTTAGCGTTATGTAATTCATTAAATGATTTTGATATTGATTCCGTTCATATGGCAATTATTGCGCCGGATATTCCCGATAGAATGGCGTCATTAGCACAGGAATGTATAGAACGTGAAGTACCATACATATTTGATCCGGGTCAGGCTATAACGGCTCTTTCCAAAGAATATTTAAACCTTATGATTAAATGCTGTCTCGGCTTAATTGTAAATAAATACGAAGCGAGCATGCTTAAAGCAAAACTAGGCATGCCGCTTATGCAGATAGCAAAAAGAGCCGGTTTCCTTATAGTAACTCTTGGTGAAAAAGGTTGTGAAATTTACCAAAAAGATATCAGAAAAATAATTCCTGCCGTTCCCGGGATTAAAACCGCGGATATAACAGGCGGAGGTGATGCTTTTCGGGCCGGTTTTATACATGGTTTTGCCGAAGGCAAATCTATGATCGAATGCTGTCAAATGGCAAATACTTCAGCTTCTTTTGCTGTTACTGTATTTGGGACCCAAGAGCATCATTTTACTTATGATAATTTTAGGAAGAGGCTGAAAAAATATTACTGAGTATAGTTTGCTCCATCTGTTTATGTTTTTTTAGAGCTTTATTATTGAATGCCTGAATTTTATTTTTAATGGTTTTCTTTTCTTTCTTGATTTTTAGAAATAATTTTTCCATGTTTTTTGCGCCGGTCTCTTCCATTTTTAATGAATACTCATAAAATCCAGTATATTTTAGAAAAGCTTCCACTTTTGGAGCATAATCGATCGCTATAAACGGTGTTATAGTTTTAACCGCAGTTATTATTGAATGAAGGCGCATTCCAATAACCATTTCCGCTTTGGCAAATGTTTCTTCAATATTTTTTTGATTAATATATTGAATTTTTTCTTTATTATTCAATTTTTTAATAATTTCTTCATGTAAAACATGATCGCCGTCAAGTCCTTTCTGAAAATCTATGAATTTCAGAATATAGTTTTCATCAAGTACTATTTTATTTAAAAAATTAATAATTTCTCTTTTAAATTTCTTGTCAATCTTATCTATTTGTCTCAGTGAAATTACAATTTCTTTGTTTCGACTTTGATCTTTTATGTTTATTGTTTTTCTGAATGCGGGATCCGGAATAACATGGATTTCTTTTTTAATTCCCATTTTGAAAAGTCTTTTTTTTGAATCCTCGTCTCTGACAGCTATTAATTCTGCTTTCTGAAAAAGTTTTTTAATTATGAATTTTCTAATAAATCCTTTGATTATTCCAATACTCTGACCATACATTAAAACCGGTTTTTCGTATCTATAAGCCATAAAAGCCTGAATTGCCCATATAAAATTTGCTCTAAAAGTCAGACTTCCAAAAAGTCCTCCTCCTCCAAGTATGAAAAAATCACAATTTTTTTCTTCGTACTTTGTTTTTTTGTCATTTTTATGTTTAATAAAACTTCTTATACCCGACGGAATTTTCTTC
>WJKQ01000074.1 GCA_014728975.1 Candidatus Peregrinibacteria bacterium
ATATTGAAATCCTGTTCTTCGAATGAAGATATTCGAAGAATTGCCGGTGAGCTGAAAGAAGAAATTGGAAAGTTAAGAAGAAAGATATAGTTTTTAGCCTGGAAATTGAATCAAATCCTGAAAATTTTCGATATTGGGTACAGATCACATGGAAAGAGTTTATCTTAAACTAGTCAAATTTTTCGAAATGAATGACTTTTTCTTTGAAATCTTTTTGCTTCAGTATTTTTGTGACACTTATTATCATCGCTTTAAGTCCGCAGAGGTAGGCCTCTGTATTTCCGGGGTCGTGATCTATATTTTTGAGATGAAAGGTAACCCTTCCTTTTAATCCATCCCAATTATCTTTTTCCGGCTGTGAAAGTGTTACGTCGTATGTAAAATTTTTGTGTTTTTTTTCCAGTCTTTCAAATAAGTCTCTGTAAAAAATATCTTTAATATAGCGTAGTCCAAACAGAAGATAAAAAGGTTGGGTGTTTCCTTTTTTCAGCTGATCTCTTATTATTGAGATTATAGGTGTTATACCGGTTCCTGTTGCGATGAATAAGACTTTTTTGTTTTTTGGTGTTTTAAATAAAAACTTGCCGTTAGGACCGAAAAATTCGATCTCATCTCCAGGTTTTCTTTGCTTAAGCCAGTTACTGCCGCGGCCGTTTTTGACAACCTTGATGCATGTCTGGATGTGTTTATCTTCTGGAATTGAGGAAAGAGAATAGGCACGGAAACAAGGTGTTTTTTTGTCGTTTATTTTGATGGTGATATATTGTCCCGCTTTGTAGCTAAAAGATTTTGGAGGTTTAAGTGTGAGTTCAAAAACATCGTGGGTAAGTTTTTTATTTCCTATAACTTTGGCTATTTCCATTGGTTTTTTAAGTTTTTCTCTATTTTAATGGAATTTTAGGATTTTTAATTTGAGTCGGTTTTTTGGAGGCGCCACCCGGATTCGAACCGGGGAATAACGGTTTTGCAAACCGTCGCCTTAGACCTCTTGGCAATGGCGCCCTATTTTAACGCGAAAGAGTTTAGCATTTCGTCAATATATTGTACAACAGTACCATCTTCGTCGGGGAGATAAGCGGTCGTTATGGTGTACGCTGTGTTTCCCCTGATTATGTATAACTGTTTAAATCTTATCATCGATTCCTGTGCGCTTTTTTTACCCTGGAATTCCATTAAAGTTCCTTTTATTGTTCCATCTCCTGATTTTACTTCTATATCTTTTGTTTCAATTTCCTGAAAAGATATAAGGCTTGTTTTCGCATTTGCTTTACTGCTTTTTGCAAGATCGGAGGGGTCGGTAAGGTTTGTATTTTGTACTGAAATATTGACATTCGCGTTGAAAATTTCATTTTTAATATTATTTCGGAAAGCGACGATTGTTGATTGCGGAATGTTCGAAGTGAATTCACTTTCTTCAAGAATTTCCCAATCCTGCGGAATCGATATTGAGAAATTGCTTGTTTCGTAAACTTCGGTTGTACTTGCAACTTCTTCTTCATCGGAAGCAAAACATCCCGTTAATAATAATGGGATTGTGAGAAGTGATACTAGGAATTTTATTGATTGTTTCATTTTTAATTCTTTATCAATCATTACCGATATTAGCATATTTTGGGAATATTTGAATCTTGACTTTGGGTGGATAGTCTATAGACTTTTTGATATGAAAATTGGAATTTTATCATATCGTCCTTTAACTATAAGAGCGGCTCCCGAGGAATTAAAATTAAAGAAGACCGCTCGTGAAAGGGGACATGTTTCAAGAATATTCAGGTCTTCAAGGTTTCAGATGGTTTATGACAGAGAGTCTCCCTGGTTATTGTATGATGGAAAACAGTTTCCGAAATATGATGTAATTATTACGAGGCCTTCTGTTTTAAGAAATGTCGATTTACATATTGCTCTTGTAGAACAGATGGAATTGATGGGAACGCTTCTTTTTAACAGGTACGAATCAATTCTTAACGCAAAAAACAAGATTAAGACTATGCAGATTCTGGATCATTACGATTTACCGATTCCAAGAACTGTAGTTTTGCACAGGCCCGAAGATCTTAAGCAGGCTGTAAAATTTGTTAAAGGTTTTCCACTTATTGTAAAGCGGCCTTTTGGTTCTTACGGGGCCGGTGTTACCATCATTGAAAGTATGAGGGCGCTTCAGTCATTTTTGTTATGGGAGGATTCGATGTATTTGTTTCAACAGTATGTGAAGTATTCAAAAGGTAAGGATATAAGAATATTTGTGATAAACGGCAAGGTTGCAGGTTCTATGATGAGGTCTGCAAAAAGGGGCGATTTCAGATCCAATATTGAGCTGGGAGGCAGAGGGGAATCTGTTGATATTTCAGAAGAAGAGGCTGCTATTGCGGTTCGTGCCGTGCAGGCTCTGGATTTGCATTATGGAGGTGTTGATATTATGCGTGGCAAGGAGGGACCTGTAATTTTGGAAATCAATTCCAATCCCGGTTTTAAAGCTTTGGAGAAATCAACTGAAGCTGATATTGCCGGAGCGCTTGTTGATTATGCCGTTGAATATGCTGAGCGTTCGGTAAACCTTCTTTAGGTCTTTTGTTTTTCTATTATTGAGTCTATAACTCCGTATTTTTTTGCATCTTCGGCAGACATAAAGAAATCGCGGTCGGTATCTCTTTCGATAACTTTTATTGGCTGACCGGTATGTGTTACAAGAAGTTTATTTAGTCTGTCTTTGGTTCTCATTATGTGATCGGCATGAATTCTGATATCTGAAGCTTGCCCTTCTGTTCCACCGAGCGGCTGATGAATCATTACTTCCGAATTTGGCAGTGCAAACCTTTTTCCTTTTGTTCCACCGGAAAGGAGAATTGCTCCCATTGAAGCTGCCATACCTACACATACTGTTGATACATCGGGCTTGATGTACTGCATGGTGTCATAAATAGCCAGTCCTGCCGTGACGTGTCCTCCGGGGCTGTGGATATACATTGTAATATCCTTTTTTGGATTTTCATTTTCCAGGAAGAGAAGTTGGGCAATTATCAGATTCGCGATATTGTTATCGACGGGTGTTCCCAAAAAAACGACTCTATCTTTGAGTAATCTGGAATAAATATCGAATGCTCTTTCTCCTTGATGGCTTTTTTCGATAACAGTGGGAACAAGAACCGAATTTTTTATTGGATTAAATTTTTTTGGCATTATTTGTTTTTTAATAAATATTTTATTTTTTAATCCATAAAATTATACCAAAAAACGGCTTCCAAATCAGTTTTAACTACTTGACGTAGTCTTTTTAATGTGTTTAAATTGTATGTTCTAAAAAATGTTGACTTTGCTTTATATAGTAAGTAAACTCCTGTTGCTGATGTAGCAATAGCTGCATGTATGGTCTTTAACATCTAGGATGCAATAGAGAATCTGGCGACTAATTTTAACTTTTCCACAACCCTAAGAGTTGTGGTTCAAATTTTTTTCGAAGAGTTTGATCCTGGCTCAGGGTTAACGCTGGCGGTATGTTTAATACATGCAAGTCGTGCGCAATTTTTTAAATTGAGCGGCGAACGGGTGAGTAACACGTTGGAACCTGCCCCGGACTCAGGGATAACCTACCGAAAGGTTTGGTTAATACCGGATAGTCCCGCAAGGGTAAAGCTTTTGCGGTCCGGGAGGGGCCTGCGGCCTATCAGTTTGTTGGTAAGGTAACGGCTTACCAAGGCTATGACGGGTAGCTGGTCTGAGAGGATGACCAGTCACAATGGGACTGAGACACGGCCCATACTCCTACGGGAGGCAGCAGTAAAGAATCTTCCGCAATGGGCGAAAGCCTGACGGAGCAATACCGCGTGAGCGAAGAAGGCCGAAAGGTTGTAAAGCTCTTTTCTGAGAGAAGAATTCTGACGGTACCTTAGGAATAAGCACCGGCTAACTCCGTGCCAGCAGCCGCGGTAATACGGAGGGTGCGAGCGTTAATCGGAATTACTGGGCGTAAAGCGTGC
>WJKQ01000075.1 GCA_014728975.1 Candidatus Peregrinibacteria bacterium
ATTCCCAGCCGCGAAGTTCAACGATTACTGAGATTTTTTTGCCGACTGCCTCTTCAATTTCTTTATCTGTATCTACAAATTTCCAGTTCAGTTTTCTTGAGAGAATTTTTCCGAGTTTTGTTTTTCCGCTTCCGCGAAGGCCGGTTAGAATGATGTTCATTATTTATACATTGTTATGAATGCTTTTACGATGTTGATAAAGACAGAGAGCTCAATTATCGGATTTATTTTTTGCATGATTTCTGGACTGTTTTTAAGTCTCTCCAAAAGTTGGGATAGCTTTTTGAAACACATTCCGGATTTGCAATATTTATTTTTGGAAAGATGTCTTTTATTATACCAAAACTCATTGCGATGCGATGATCATTATAGGTTTTTATAGAGATTTTTTTGTTTGGAGGATTTTTGGAAAGATCGGGTTTTCCTTCGATTTTTATAAAATCTTTGCCGGTTTTTACTTTTATTCCGAATTTTCCGATTTCATTTTTAAGGGCGGAGATACGGTCAGTTTCTTTTATTCTTAAATTTGAGATGTTTGTGATTTTTGTGATGCCTTTCGTAAACATGGCCAATACAGCAAAAGTCATGACGAGATCCGGAGTTTTATTCATATTGATTGTTTTGAGCGGATTTAGGCTTTTGGTCCCTTTTATTGTTATACCGTTTTTGCTTTCGTAAATTTGGCATCCCATTTTTTTGAGGTATTTAAGGAAGTCAATATCTCCCTGGAGTGAATTTTTGTGAAGATTTTTTAGTGTGATCGTGCATTCCGGGTGAAGTGCTGTGTAAGCTCCAAAGTAGGAAGCTGAAGACGCGTCACTTTCGACGTTGTATGATTTTGGCGGTTTTGGAGTTTGGTTACCTTTTATTGAAAGTTGTTTAAAATTTTTGTTCAAAATCTTAAGCCCAAACTCATTCATTACCTTAATTGTCATGTTTATGTAAGGTGTTGAGTAAACTTGTTGTACAAGATTTACGGTTGTATCGTTTTCCGCGAAAGGGGCAATCATAATAATCGCTGATATATATTGACTGCTTATATTTCCTTTGAGATTTATTTTTCCTCCATTGAATTTTTGAGGATAGATTGTTAGCGGGGGGCATCCTTCCGTTGTTTCTATCTTTGCTCCAAGTTTATTTAAAGCATTTGTTAATTCTTTTACAGGTCTTTTGCGCATTCTTTTATCTCCGTCAATTATGACTTTTTTGCCAAGAAGAGTAGAGGAGGCTGTTAGAAATCTTGTTGTTGTCCCTGCATTTCCGGTGTAGATTTTTATCGGTTCTTTATTTGAATTTTTTAGCTTTTTTAAGCCACGGATCATAAATTTTGTATCATCGCATTCCACAAAATTTTTAATATCAACTTTTTTATTACCAAGAGTCGCGAGCATAAGTGCACGGTTTGTAAGGCTCTTTGATCCCGGAACTGTTATTTCTATTGGCATTTTTCTTTTATAATAACTACTTTTCCGATCTTTTTGGGGAGTATCAGTTTAATATATTTTCCTGCTTTCTTTTTGTCACTGAGGCAGTCTTTTAATGTTACTTTTTTTAGTGTTGTTACCGGGAGTCCTGACTCTTTGATCAAATTTTTTATTCTATCTGCTGTCTTTTGTTTAAGAATGCCTTTCGCTACCGCAATCTTATTGGCCCTTACCATTCCGATACTTATTGCGAATCCATGCAGTAGTTTAAATCCTGAGATTCTTTCGATCGCGTGTCCGAAAGTATGTCCGTAATTTAAAATCATCCTTTCTCCTTTGTCTTTTTCGTCACGTGCTACAATTTTTGTTTTTATTTTGGCGGATCTTTTTATCAGATAATTTAAAATTTCGGGTTTTCCTTTTAAAATATCTTTGATGTTGCTTTCAATGAATTTAAATAATTTTTTGTCTTTAATGACTCCATATTTTATTATTTCAGCGAGCCCGTTTTGTATTTGTTTTTTTGGCAGGCTCTTAAGATAATTTGTATCCATAAAAACAGCTTCCGGTTGTGTTATTGTGCCGATCAGATTTTTACCGGAAGGTAGATCCACACCTGTTTTTCCTCCGATACTGGAATCAACCATGGCCATTAATGTAGTTGGAACCTGGATATAAGAAATTTCCCTCATGTATACCGAGGCAAGGAAGCCTGCAATATCTCCCGTAACACCTCCTCCCAGTGCTATTATCGCATCCTGTTTATCAAAGCTGTTTTTTACCAGTTTTTCACTCAAATTCTCTATAGTTGAAAGAAATTTTGATTTTTCGCCTTTCGGAAATTCGAATATTTCGGATTTTATGCCGTTACGTTTCAGGTTTTTCTGAAGGGTGTTTCCAAAAAGTTTTTTTACTTTTGAATCTGTGATGATAGCGTATTTTTTTCCTAATTTAAGATTTTTTAGGTGTTGTCCGATTTTTTTGGAAATTCCCTTTTCAATGAAAATCTTGCAGGTTTCATAGATTGGCTGTCTTATTCTCAAATTGATCTGAGTCATTTTTTGTTTTAGAATGTTTTTCCAACGGCTTTTGCTATAGGTTTCAGGTTTTCCAGCAGTTTTTCAAATTCTTCAGGAACAAGCTGTTGTCCGCCATCCGACAAAGCTTCTTCAGGATTTGGATGTACCTCTATCATAATTCCATCTGCTCCGCATGCAATGGCGGCTTTTGACAGAGGTTCTATTAGAGATTTTTTGCCTGTTGCGTGGCTGGGATCTACGATTATGGGCAGGTGGCTCCATTGCTTGACCAATGGAACTGTTGCCAGTGCGAGTGTATTTCTTGTTTCTTTTTCAAATGTGCGGATTCCACGTTCGCATAGTATTACTTCCGAGTTTCCATGAGAAAGTATATATTCTGCGGCCAGAAGCAGTTCTTCGATTGTCGCGGAAAGACCTCTTTTTAAAAGTACCGGTTTTTTTGTTATTCCAAGTTCTTTTAATAGTTCGAAGTTCTGCATATTTCTTGCGCCGACCTGAAGAATGTCGGCTTTTTGCGCAATCAATTCTACGTCTCTTGTATCCAAAACCTCTGTTATTACTGCCATTTTATGCCTGTCTGCGACATTTCTCATTATTTCAAGTCCTTCTTTTCCGAGTCCCTGAAATGAATATGGTCCGGTTCTGGGTTTGAATGCTCCTCCTCTGAGGAGTTTTATTCCGATTTTTGATAGTGCGGACGCGGTTTTTTCCATTTGATTCTCGGATTCTACAGAACATGGGCCGGCAATCATTGCCAGTTGATTGTTACCTATTTTTATCCCTTTGACTTCTATTGTTGTGGGTTCTTTTTGGATTTCTCTGCTTACCAGTTTGTAGGGTTTTACGACCCGCATTACATTTTCAACTCCGGGGAGCGATTCGAGATGGCCGACATTTAATTCTCTTTCTTCGCCAATTACTGCGATTACTGTTCTTTCAACGCCGTATAACGGTACTGGTTGTAGTCCTTTATTTTCGAGTTCCTCCATTATTTTCGCGGCATCACTTTGCGGTGCGCCGGATTTCATTACTATTATCATATTTTTGTTTAATTATTTTGTTAATTGGCCTTATGCATTTGCATGAGGCTTTTATTGCTCATGAATCTTAAAATTTGTGCTTCAATCATATTTGTGTAAAATGCCGTTGTCAATTAATTTGAAAATTATGATTATCGACACTCACG
>WJKQ01000076.1 GCA_014728975.1 Candidatus Peregrinibacteria bacterium
AGCCCGGGGAATGGATGAAAAAACACTAAAAAGACAGCTTGCCGCCATCGATAAAGCCGCAAAAAAAGCAAAGATCAAAATACTGAAAAGCTCCGAAGTCGACATCAAAAAAGACGGGAGTCTCGACTACCCGGACTCGGTCCTCAAAAAACTGGACATTGTTATCGGCGGAGTTCATTCAAACTTCAAAATGTCAAAAAAAGAGATGACCGAAAGAATAATAAAAGCGCTTGAAAACAAACACTTAACCATCCTCGCCCACCCCACCGGAAGAAGCATCGGCAAAAGAAACAAATACGAAGCGGATTTTGATAAAATATTTGAAGCCGCCGCGGAAAACAACAAAATTCTCGAGATAAATTCCCAGCCCGAAAGACTGGACTTGGACGGAGCAAATGTTTTGTCGGCCAGGAAAAAAGGATGTAAATTCTGCATAAACACAGACAGCAAAGACACTTCCGATCTTGATCTCATAAAATTCGGACTCGGACAGGCAAGAAGAGGCTGGCTCGAAAAAAAAGACGTCGTAAATACCCACACCTATAAACAACTAAAAAAACTTTTAAAATTAAGATAAATGATTACCGAAGAAACAGGAACATTACTGGTACTGCTGATAATACTATTTGCCGGCCTGGTAATACCTGAACTTTTCAAAAAAATACGGATTCCCTTCGTAACTTCGCTGATAATTATCGGCGCTGTCATGGGGCCGTACGGGTTAAACTACATAGAGACAAATCAGACCATAGAATTTTTCGGATTTCTCGGGATGACATTTTTAATGTTTATGGCCGGACTGGACACCAACCTGAAAATGATAAAAGAGCTTAAATACAAAGTGATTTTGATGTCCGGACTAAACATTATTATCCCGTTTATTTTTGGATTATTTATAGTAAAGTTTTTTGGTTATTCCTGGTTTGTAAGCTTCCTGATTGGTGTAATTTTCGTATCCTCCTCAGCAATAGCCAGCGTGCCTTTCCTTGAAAAAAGTGGCCTTATTAAAAGAAATCTCGGACAGATCATTTTATCCTCAATCCTGATCGCGGATATCACAAGCCTTGTACTTTTAAGCTTCAGCCTGCAGGAAGTATCAAAAGTCACAATACTCCCCCTTTCACTATATTTCTTCATAATTTTTGTATCGGTATTTTTAATGTTTTTCTTTATCCCGAAAATATTTGAGCATCTCGTAAGAAAAAGATTCAGAAGTAAAACATACCATGAAAAACAACTCCGTTTCGTTATAGTTCTTGTCATAAGCACACTGTTATTTTTATCACTACTGGGAGCTCACCCTATCCTTGCGGCTTTCATAATCGGAATGATACTTTCAAAAGTTTCAGTCACAGAAAACATACTGACCAAATTTCATACTCTTGGATACGGCCTGTTTGTACCTGTTTTTTTCTTTATTCTGGGAATGAAAATGGATCTTTCTTTATTCGCGAAATTCGGCCGGGGAACCGCGATAATCTCATCACTTTGTCTCGGCCTTATAATCTCAAAGTTCGGAAGCGGATATCTTGCCGGCAGACTCGCGAAATTATCTCCAAGAGAATCTTCATTATTCGGTTCAGCTTCAATCATCCACCTTACAACGACTCTGGCCGTAGTTTATATTGCTTCCAATTTAAAATTACTTGACTCTGTTCTCATCTCCTCAATAATTTTCATTTCAATCATAACAACTTTCATCGGACCAATAATCCTTGGCACTCTGCTGAAAGAAGAAATGGATTAATCAAAAAACTCCCCTTTTTTGAGTTCAAGTCCTTTAACCACATTTTTCATTTTTTAACCCATTTATCACCTTTTTTCTTATACTCTTTCTTTACAGCCGACCATGCCACTTTATTGGAAACTTCCGTCAAAGAAGCATCTCCCCTTCTTTTTTTCGGGTCTCTGTATTGTTTTTCCGCGTTATTATACGCCTTTCTATAAATAGTCTGTGCTCCCCGGGGAAGATTGTCTTTTACCCTATCAGGTAATTCTTTATTTGTTTTATAAGCCATTTTCCAATTGTTATTTATTATATTTATTTTAGACACTATAATTCATTAAAGCAACAAAATAGCAATATGAATATAAAAATTCTTGGAACAAGAGGAGAAATAAAAGAAAGCAAACCATATCATTCCAGACACTCCGGAGTTTTTATTGACAACCAGCTTCTTTTTGATCTGGGAGAAAAAGAATTTCTCAAATACAATCCAAAATACATTTTTATTACACACCTGCATCCCGACCATGCCTTTTTCGTTCGTGACGGAGAAATTCCCAAAAAAACAAAGATTTTCGCTCCGGAGAAATTAAAAGGATTTGATATAAACAAATTTACCGGAACCAAAAAAATAAATTCCTACAAAATTACCGCTATTCCCACAATTCACAGTAAAAAGGTAAAATCCCAGACATATCTAGTCGAAAAAGACAAAAAAATTCTTTACACCGGAGACATGATCTGGATAAAGAAAAAATATCACCCAAAATTAAAAAACCTGGACCTTGTCATCATGGAAGGAAGCTTTATTAAAAAAGGAGGAATGATCAGGAGAGATAAAGAAGGAAATATTTACGGACATCAGGGAATACCGAACCTTATCAATTTGTTTGAAAAATTCACAGACAAAATAATCATTACACATCTCGGAAGCTGGTTTTATAAAAGCGCAAAAAAATCCAGAAAAAAAGTCAAAAAAATCCCCAAAACCGCAGAAGTGAAAATAGCTTACGATGGTATGCGGCTTAAAATCTAGAAACCTATTTTACTTTTAAAAATTTCGCGTTAACTGCGACAATCAGAGTACTTATTGACATCAATCCCGCTCCTACAGCAGGAGAAATCAAGATTCCCTTAAAATACAAAACTCCGGCCGCCAAAGGAATCGCCACGACATTGTAGCCGGTGGCCCAGACAAGATTTTGTATCATTTTTTTATAGGTTGCTTTTCCAAACAGTATCAAAGAAGCAACATCCTCAGGATTACTTTCAACCAAAATAATATCCGCGGTTTCCGCAGCAACATCAGTCCCCGAACCAACGGCAATCCCTACATCCGCCTGCGCAAGCGCAGGAGCATCATTTACTCCGTCCCCGGTCATCGCGACAAACTTTTTCTTATTCTGCAGTTCCTTAATTTTATCCTGCTTTTCATCGGGCAAAACTTCTGCAAAATACCCGTCCAGACCAAGTTCTTCGGAAACCTTTTTGGCCACTCCTTCTTTATCACCCGTAACCATCCAGCATTCAATATTTTCTTTTTTTAATTTTTCGATTGCATTTTTTGATTCCTTCCTTATTTTATCTGATAATTCTATAGAGCCGATAAGTTCATCATCAACAAGAACAAAAGACGTTGTAACAGCTGTCTCCTCTTCAGAATCATCAGGAATCTTAATCTCATTTTTTTTAAGATAACCAAAACTTACAACTTTTATATCCTTTTTTCCAACCTTCCCTTTCACCCCCTCTCCCTTCATTGCTTCAAAAGATTCAACACCGGATAACTCCAGCTCCATTTCTTTTGCTCTGTTAACTATTGCCCTCGCTATCGGATGTTCCGATTCTTTCTCCACGGAAGCGGCAAATCGTATCAAATCCTTTATATCAAATTTATCGGCAATAATTTTTACCTCGGTAACTCCAAACTTTCCTTCCGTTAATGTTCCGGTTTTATCAAAAACAACAATATCGATTTTTCTTGAATTTTCAAAAGCGGTCCTGTTCCTCACCAAAAGCCCGTTTTTAGCCGATAAAGATGTCGAAACGGCAACAACCAGAGGTATAGCAAGACCTAACGCATGCGGGCAGGTAATAACCATAACTGTTGCCATCCTTTCTATCGCGAAAGCTATATCTTCATAAAAAATCCAGACAACCAAAGTAATAATTCCCGCAGAAATAGCGATTACCGTAAGCCACATAGCCGCTTTATCGGCAAGTCTCTGTGTTTTTGATTTTGATTCCTGCGCCCTTTTCACAAGATCTATAACTTTGGATAAATAGGTGTCTTTGCCGATTTTATTAACTTTAAGTTCAAAAGAAGAGTCTCCATTTACGGATCCTCCTACAAGTTCGTCCCCCTTTTTCTTTTTCACAGGTTTCGATTCACCTGTAAGCATTGATTCATCCACGTGACCTTCTCCCTTCTCGATTTTTCCGTCTGCCGGAATTTTTTCTCCCGGCTTTATTAAAATTTTATCTCCTTCTTTAAGTTCATCAACATCTATTTTTTCAGTTTTCCCATTTTTTATAAGGTGGGCTTTGTCAGGGATCAATTCGGAAAGTTTTTCAAGAGCCTTTGAAGCTCTGATCACGGACCTCATTTCCAGCCAATGCCCCAAAAG
>WJKQ01000077.1 GCA_014728975.1 Candidatus Peregrinibacteria bacterium
AATGATCCGGAGATCTCAGAGATTGAAAAAAAGAGAGCAGAGGAAGCTCTTCTGGCTTTTTCGGATTCCATCAAAGATTTTTATAAATTTGCAGATGAAGTTGCTTATACGGATGAAAATTATGCCGAAGAATTAAAAAGTTATGCCAATGATAAAGTTATGTTAAATAAAAAGAGTTTAAGTCTGGTTTCGCCGAAATCTCCTTCGTATGAAGCTAAAAAAATGATTGAAGATCTGGAACTTTTGGGAGTTGAGAATGAAATGGAATTGGTGAAAGTTAAGAGAGAACACAGTCTTTCAAAACTTTCTGATGCGGAAACTGCTCTTAAAGATGGTGATAAGGATTCTGCTGAAGTAGCCATTAAAGGATATAGAGAGGATCTTGATGAAGTTGTTAGAATTATTGAAACAATAGATAAAGAAAAATCGGGAGAACTGGTAAGAGAAATGAAGGAAGATGTGTCAAAGGATATTGAACTGCTTGAAAATATTGATGAAATTTCAGAAACAGATATTGATAAATTAAGGAGCGATTTAAACAGGATCAGTTCCGAGATGTCTGATATTGAGAATAATGACACGGATGAGATGGTTAATGAAGATGATAATGAAGTAGTTGAATCAGTGGAAAGAACAGAAACTACTGAAGTAAATTCCGAGGATGTTGTAGAAGATGAAGCAATAACCGAAGAGGAAGAGGAGGAAACTATAAATAGAGCTTCGACTTACGAGGTGGAACTGGAAGGCGATAAACCTTTGTCACCGCTTTTGTACTAGTAGAAAATATTTATTAACCCCAGTATTGTTCCAAATACTGCCATTATTCCGCCGATGATCCAGAATCTCATTACGACGGTGAATTCTTTCCAGCCGGATTGTTCGAAATGGTGATGTATGGGAGCAATTTTAAATATCTTTTTCTTAAAGACTTTCTTTGAGGTGAGCTGAATTATTACAGATAATGCTTCGATTACAAAGACAATTCCTACAATCGGAAGTATGAGAGTTTGTTGGGTAAGCATTGCAATAACTCCGAGCGTGGCTCCGAGAGCGAGAGAACCAGTATCTCCCATGTAGAATTTTGCCGGAGGAATATTGAACCAAAGAAATGCAAGTTGAGCTCCTGCGATTACACTGCAAAATGTTGCAAGGATATACATTCCTTTTGCGAAAGCGATAATTCCAAAAGAACCAAAAGCCAGAATCAGTAGTCCGCTTGCAAGTCCATCGAGACCGTCAGTGAAATTTACGGCGTTTGCTGTCGCTATTATTACAAAAATAAATATCGGGATATACCACCAACCAACATGCAGACTCTCTATGCCGGGTATAGGTATGGCTATACTGTCAAAACCCAGCTTTGAATAAAACCACCACGCTCCAACTCCGCTAAATATTGTCAGCCATATCAGTTTTAATTTTGCACTGATACCTTTGGTTTTTCCGATCCCTTTGACGTTTAGAATATCGTCGATCGCGCCCAAAATTCCACAGGTTACCAGGGTAAAAATCGGGATCCATGTTTCCCGTCTGTTTAACAGTGAGTATTTAAAGACTTCAAGCTGCTGTAAAAGTATGGAAATGAGCATTACGACAATTATAGTTCCCCAGATAAGTAAGCCTCCCATTGTCGGGGTTCCGCTTTTTTTTGCGTGAAGAGCTGAAAAAAGACTGGATTTTTCTCCTGAAAGCGCGGTATCGCGAATTTTTTTTCCTATACGGAATTTAATTAATTGTCTTGTGAACCAGGGAGTTAATACCAGGGCTATAATAAAAGCCAGGGTTCCTGAACCTACAATTATTATGAGATTTTCCAATAGATTTTGATATTCGTGGGCTGCCATATTTTTACCAGTTATACGCTCTGAAGATCCAATCTACAAGTATTTTTGTTTCCTTAAATCTATCCGGGCTGTTTAATACCACTGTCAGTATTTCATTATCGTTATTATTTTCTGCAATTGAAACAAGGCATAGTCCTGCAAGATTTGTTTTGCCTGTTTTTAGTCCTTTTATATTTAAATAACTGTTTTCCAAAAGCTTGTTTGTTGATTCCAGTTTGTGTAGCTGTTTTCCCGATACCGATTTTACTTCGAGTTCATTAAGTCCCGCCGCGTGTCTTATGAATTGATTTTTATAAATGTACATGCCTAATTTTGCAATATCATAAGATGATGAATAATTGTTTGGCATATCCAGCCCAACGGGATTTGAGAAATTTGTATTGATTAATCCCAAGTCTTTCGCTTTTTCATTCATTTTTTTTATGAAGTCATCGACTGTACCTGCGTTATACTCAGCAAGGGCGACCGCCGCGTCATTCGCGGAATGTATTATTATTCCATAAAGTAGGTTTTCCAGGGCGATTTCTTCGCCGGCTGATAAATTCATTCTTGAACCTTCGGTGCTTGCTGCATTTGCTGAGACCGTTACTATTTCATTAAGTTTATTTTCTTCAAGAATGATAAGTGCTGTCATTAATTTTGTGATGCTTGCTATCGCAAGTCTTTCGTGTGGATTTTTCTCAAAAAGAACGGCGCCTGTATTTATGTCAACGGCTATACTGGATTGTGCATTTATAATGGGGGAGATGTAATGATGATCTTTTACAGGTACAGTCTGTGCTTCGATAAGCTTTGTAAGATTAAAAGGTTCAGGATTTTTATCCGGTGCCATTGGAAGTTCCATCGCGGAAGCTATATACAGACTTATTAAACTAGTAAGCATTTATTTCGCTGTTACTTAATTTTCTGTAAGATCCTTTTTTAAGAGGTCCTAAGTGAATTTTTCCAATTTTTATTCTTTTTAAGTATTTCACAGGGTGATCAAAGTAGGCAAACATTTTTCTAATTTGTCTCTTGCGTCCTTCAGACATTGTTATTTTAAGATCTGTTTCTTTCTCGCCAATTTTTAGTATTTTTATTTTTGCGGGTGTTGTTTTTTTATTTTCCAGGAGAATGCCTTTTTCCAGTTTATCTTTTTCTTCGCTTTTTAGTTCTCCTTTAATTTTTGCGAAGTATTCTTTTTGACATTTGAAAGCAGGGTGTGTGTGGCGGTTTATGAATTCGCCGTCATTGGTTAAGAGAAGGAGTCCTTCGGTATCTTTATCGAGTCTTCCCACCGGTTTCAGATTTTTTATTTTGGGAAGGAGCGACATTACAGTTTTTCTGTCTAATTCATCTTTTCTTGTTGTAATATAATTTTTTGGCTTATTAAGAGCGAAATATACTTTGTCTGAATTGCTTTTTATTTTTTTATTGCCGATTTTTACTATGTCTTTTTCCGGATTTATTTTGGTTCCCAGTTTTTTAACAACTCTTCCGTTTATTGAAATACTTCCGGATTTTATCAGTTCATCTGCTTTTCTTCGTGAATATTTGCTATTTGAAGAAATGAATTTGTTTATTCTCATTTTGTATCGTCTGTATTTGAAGAAGTTGATATTACCGTGGCGGGAAGGGAATAAAATGGATCATCCATGTAATTTTCTGAATTGGCGTAATCGTGACCAATCTCAAGAATTATATCTGTTTCTGACATATAACCTTTTTCAATATATTCCCGGGGGATTTCTGTGCTTTCTGTTCCGGGAATTATTTTTTGTAGAAAATCCAGTGCTGCCGGTCTTGAATCTACAGGTTTGTCGTCTTCGTCATATTTTTGTTCGTAGTAATACGTTGTTTGATTAAGTTCATTGCTTCGGGCATTACCAAATCTATTTATTTCAAAGCAGAATCTTTTTAATATTTGCTTTGTTTCTCCTGCTACGCCTGCTGTTGTTGTACCGTTCAATATATGAATTTTACTGTTTTCTTTTGCAATAAGCGGGTAGTCAAAATTTAAATCCGCGTATCTGTGGATCCATTCAAAGCCTCCTGCAGGTATTAAAACAAACATTCCTCCGTAATATTCTCTCATTGGTGTATATACGAATCCGCCACATTTGGTTGGATCGTCATGAATTAGCCTATGTGAAATATTTTGTCGGGAAAAACCTTCGGCAATTGATCCTAATGTTAAAATTTCTCTTACCTTTATATTTGTTTTAATGTTTGATTTTAAAGTGTTTAAAAGTTCTTTGATTTTTTCCTGGCTTAAAATTATTTCTGTCTGAAGGGCTTTTTCTTTTATTGCGTATATAATCTGTTGTTGGCGGTTTGCTCTGTCAAAATCGGAAGTTGTTTTTCTGCTTCTTGCGTATTTAAGAGCGGTTTCTCCATCCAGGTGGTGTTGTCCTTCAGAAATTGAAAATGTTTCGTAGTCATAGGTTCCATCTTTTGGATAATATGGATCATAGATTGCTTCCTCCACATCAATTTCTATTCCTCCAAGTGTGTCAACAAGTTCTTTAAAGCCGTCAAAATTTATTTTGGCCCAATAGTGAATTGGTATACCCATGATTTCTTCAACTCTGCTTTTTAGATGTTCAATTCCCTGAGAAGAGCTGTCGAAATGATTTTTTGCGTTAAAATAAACTTCATTTATACGGGAGTTTCCTATTAGTTCGTCTTTGACCCATAAATCTCTGGGTATTGATATCATAGTTATAAGTTTGTTTTGATTATCCAGGCTTGCTATGATTATTGTGTCTGTAAGGTCTGAACCTTCATGATTTTTTCCGGCGGTGCCGAGCAGGAGGAAATTTGTATGATTGTATGCGTCGGTCTGTAATTCTTCTCCCGCCAGTTTCAGAAACGCGTTAAAATTTACTGAACTTAGAGCTTTAACAATTCCAATAGATAAAATTACAATTATAACGAGTGAAGCGATTACCGGGATGGTAAACCGAATTTTCCCTGATGGGTTTTGTTTTTGAGAGTTTATATTTTTGGTTTTAAAATTCATGTTTTATGGATTGTTGATTATCAGAAAGGTGTATATTGTTCCGGTTTGGTCTGTCTGAATATCTATTCCGATTTTTTCCCATTCATCTTTGAATATTGATTCTTCCTCGTTAAGAATCGACGAATGAATGTCCGACCATATATTGAACACTCTTCCTATTGCCTGGGATGTGCCTGTAATATTATACGATTCTATTGTTTCTTGAAAGATTGAATTTGTTAATTCTTTTTTTTCCTCAATAGTATATTCGTTCAGTTGGTTGCCTGCTGATTCAAGTATGTAATCATAGATCAGTTTTGGATTGTCGTATTCGATTCTTTTTGAATTTATGTCAGAAAAAAGTTCGTCTTTATAGTTTTCAAGATCATTTTCTGTTATTTCCGAGCCTGAGAATTCTTCAGTTATAAAAAGATATCCTTCGGAAAGTGCTATTCCGAGTCCAACCCTTGTCCAGTCCTCCTCAAGAATATTTTTTCTGTGTACAGCGCTTCTCATGAGTCCATTGTGTGCAAATGGTATTGAAACATCCTGTGCAATGTTTTCCCCAATATATGTTTTTATTCCTTCCGCGAGTCTTCTGTCTTCGGGAGACTGGTTTTGAAGGTTGATGTGTCCAAAAAAGATGTTTTCCGCCATATCTTCAGAGTGAGATTGGGCAAGGTTGTTGAGCTCCATTGACATCACGATCTCAGGAAGTCCGTATTGTTTTCTTGTTTCGTTTATCTCTTTAAGCAGTTGGGTTCTTAAGGAATCGACATCGAAATTGCCGAAAAAAAACTCTCTTTTGTTAAGGTCGAAAAAATCCGGAATTAGAGGTATGGATTTTCCTATGTATACGGGATGATTAAGGATGGGGAGACTGTGTTTGTTTAAAATCTCGATTATATACGTACCTTCCGAAGATGGATCGTATTCAAATTTAAAATTTCCATTTTCCGGAATGATTTCTTCATTGAGATAAGTTGTGGTTTGTGTTTGTGTTGAAAGATTTACTTTTTTTACCGATCCATCCGGTTTTATTAAATAGGATTTGATTTTGGTATCCGTTTTAACTGTTCCTGAAAATGTAAATGGCTGAATATTTTTTATTATTTCCGGAGGGGACGCTGAAATTTCTTGGTCATTAATATATGAAAATGTGTGTTTTGTTGAATTTATTTCATTTATATCGCTTTTTGTAAAATCTGATGATATTTTTAACGGATTTAATGAATCTATTTTTGCTGTTTCGATAAAATATGAAACCTTTCCTTCCTGGAAATTTTGGAAATCTTTATATTTTACGGTTATAGAATCTGTATTTTGTCTTGATATATAAGTTATTGAGTTCTCGTTTTGTTTGAATGTTAATTTTTTTAGAGTTAATGGTGTGACGGAAAAATTAATAAAAGTTTTATCGTTTTTGAATTCTGCGTTTAAGGAGCGTGCTTTTTCAGGTGTATCGTTTGGATCTGAATTGTTGTTTGGAATTGAAGGAAGAACGGATATTTTTGCTATAATTGTTTCTCCGCTGTTTCCGGGCAGAATCCCGAGATTAAAATTTCCGCTTTCTTTAAAATAAATAGAGATTTCGAAATTTCCGTTGGATATTTCTGTTGTGAAAGTATCGTAGTTAAGATCGTTATCGTCGTCGGGGTCAAGAAGGACGGTTATTTTTTCATATGAATTTACATCTGTTTCTCCGGTTATAGTATAAACTTCATTTTTATAAAAGGTATCGGGAATGTTTTTATCGAGCGTAACGTTGTTATAAAAGTCTTTTGGAATATATTTTTGTGAAGTGTTTGAAAAGTCGGCCGGTTCTGTTTTTTCG
>WJKQ01000078.1 GCA_014728975.1 Candidatus Peregrinibacteria bacterium
AAATATCGGCTACCGAAGTGTCTTTAAGTTCTTCATTTTCGTCTGTTCCATCAAATATAACTTCAAAAATAATTTTTAGAGCCTCAACCCGATTTATATTTTGTTCCGGTTTAAAAGTTCCGTCAGGATAACCTTCCACCCAGTTATTTTCTTTCGCATAACAAATAAAGGGGGCAAACCATTCTTCTTTTACGTCAGGAAAACAATTTTTGTAAATTTGTCCATCCGGATCAGTTTTTGACGCCACTATCATTTTTGTAAGTTCAGCTCTATTAATTTCTCCGTCAGGTTTAAAAGTTCCGTCAGGATAGCCGGCAATAATATCAATTTCTTTCAAATAATTGACAGCCTCCTGGTTTTTATGATTTTCACGAACATCCGGAAAATATTTATAATTATAATATTCCCCTTCTATATCAAAAAATTCAAAACTTTCCAAAATTTCTATTATATATTCATCATAGTAACTTGGATGAGGGAAATTAGTTTCTATATTAACATTTGTCATGCCATAACTTGTATCACCGTTTTTCTCGACAAATAGTCGACTCAGGTATTTTTTTGCTTCAGCATCATAATATTTTGCTGATACAGCTTTATCTATGCCATGAAATAGAATGTCTTTGGTTTCGTCCAGATTTTCTCCGTATCCTTCTGCAGCTTCAGGAGATTCTTCTATGGGAATGTTTTCATATTTTAAAACCGTAAAAACAGTATCATTAAAGCGTCCGGGATCTGTAAGAGTGACTCCGTCGCTCAGGTTTGTAATTTCAAGACTTGAAGGAAAAATAAAGGTATATTTTTCTCCAAAATCTATATATTGATGCCAGTTGTCCGTGAATTCAAAAGAATCATAAATTTCCTGTACGATATCGCCGTATTCTTCCGTAAGAGGATCTGAAAGTGATACTATTAAACTGCCTCTTTTTATAAGGGTAATTCTAAATTTATCCTGTGTTGTATTATCTTGATATGTAGCTGTTTTTGCGACAAGGTCATTCTTGTTTTCTATAATAATATCCTTAACTGCAACGAATTCGGTATTTTCATTTGTAAAGTAGTTGATTACCTGGTCATAAGTTTCTCCCTCAAATTCCTGAATCATAAAATATACTTCATCATAGTTATTTTTGGGAGCAAAGCCCTGTTTATCATCACCAAATGTATGTGCCTGCCAATCGGGAGGAAATTTAACCGCAAACGAATGTAAAGTCGAATAACCATTGTATTGATACCAACTGTTTGTATCCAATGCCGCCGCTTCTGTGGAAACTGTTGTAAAAATGAAAATTTGCAGGATCAGAATCAGTTTTTTCATTTTAAATAAATTATTTATTAAATTTTACTTTGCGCTTTTTCTATAGTCCAGTGCGTGAAATTGAAGATATTCCCTATTGTTCCATCGATTTCTGTCAAGATGAAACACTATATCGATTTTTTTGTGTTTTCTTAAATCGTCAGCAAATCTACCCATACGGAAAGCAATTACCTGTATATCCTTTTCTTTTAGTTTTATTGAGAATTTTAGATGATTTTTTTCTTTTCCAACCTGACTTATGAAGTAAGGTTCTATACCCTGCAATAAAAATGTCGGTTTACTGTTTTTCACACCAAACGGTTTGATTATCGACAATTCGTCCACCAGATTAAAACCTATTTCGCTTTTGTTTATTTCACAATCAATTTCCAGCGAAGGCATCAATTCCTTATTTTTTAGTTTTTTTTCGGCAAAAGCGGAAATTTCTTTTTTAAATATTTTAAGGTTTTCTTTTTTTATGTTAAATCCTGCCGCCTGCGCGTGTCCTCCAAAAGTAATCAAATATTCCTTTAATGATGATATTGCTTCGATAACATTAAAATATTCCGGGCTTCTTGCAGATGCTACCAGGATATCCCCAAAATCCTGCATAATTATCGCAGGCCGTGCGTATTTCTCTACAAGTTTTCCAGCTATTAGACCCAAAATCCCAACATGCCATTCTGAATTTTCCGCAATCAGTATAAAAGGCATATCTTTTATTTTTACTATATTTTGTTCGGCCTCCATTAATGCGCTTAGAGTTATTTCTTTTCTTAAAGAATTAAGCTGTTCCAATTTATTTCCCAAAAGGTCGACTCTTTCATTTTGGTCTTCCTGAAGCAGTAATGATAAAGCAAGATAAGGATCGCCTATTCTGCCTGCGGCGTTGATTCTTGGAGCTATGCGATATCCAATTGTCGATGTATCAATATCGTATCCTTTTTTTACAGCTGAAAGCGTCATTATTTTTTTAAGACCTATCCATTTTGTATCTGAAAGTTTTTTTATTCCTTTTTTAACAATAAGCCAGTTTTCGTCTTTTAAAGGTCCTAAATCTGCTACTGTTCCCAATGCGGCCAAATCAATTAACGATTCGAAATTTGACTCTCCAACTTCCGCCGGAAGAAGCTTTTCAATCAGGGCATGGGCCAATTTTAAAGCTACGCCCGCCCCGGTTAAATCTTTAAAAGGATAATTGGAATTTTTTTCTTTCGGGTGGAGAACAGCTATAGCCTTTTCAGGTTTGTTCTCAGGAATTGTATGGTGATCGGTAAGTATTGTTTCGATTCCTTTTTTCTTTATTTTTTCAATTATATCCGCACAAGAAATCCCACAATCAACGGTAATTAAAAGTTTTACATTTTTTTCTTCAAAGTCTTTAATAAATTTTTCTGACAATCCATATCCGTCGTCAATTCTGTTAGGCAGTCTATATGAGACTCTGGCGTTTAATTTTTTTAGAATATGAACCAAAATTGCCGTTCCCGTTATACCGTCTACGTCGTAATCGCCAAAAACTATTATTCTCTCCTCTTTTTCAATAGCCTTTTTTATCCTGTTTACGGCTTTTTCCATATCTCTAAAAAGAAAAGGATCATGAAATGTCTGGAGAGGTTTTTTATTTAATAAGCCTCGATTTTCTAAAATTTTTTCCAGGATTTTTTTGTTTTTATTGGTGTTCTTTATTATCCATTTTTTCCCAAGGATAGACATTTTTCTTGTTTTTATTTTAGCCGTTTACGATCTTTTCCACTTCTTTAGGCGTGAGCCATCTAACATTATCATATCTTCTGAACCATGTCATTTGACGTTTTGCATATCGTCTTGTGTTTTTTCGAAGAGTTTCCAGACAATCGTTAAGATCCGTTTTCCCTTTTATATAAGGGATTATTTCTTTTACTCCCAAAGACGACATTGAAGGCAGATTTTCATCGTAGCCTTTCTCCACCAGTTGTTTAACTTCATTTAAAAGTCCTTTTTGTAGTTGTATATCAACTCTTTTGTTAATTCTTTCATAAAGTTGTTCACGCGGCCATTTAATTCCGATTTTGAACAGTTCAAATTGAGGATTTTTCTTTTTATTGGATTTTTTCTTTCTTGCCGCCATGCTTATTTCTATCGCTCTTATTACATATCTGCTGTTGTTTTCATGAATTTTTTCAGCTTTTAAGGGGTCGAGTTTTTTTAGTTTTTTATGAATGAATTTATTTCCTTTTTCTTTGGCTTCTTTTTGAAGTTTTTTACGAAGCTTCTCATTCGGTTTTACTTTTGGAATGTCGTATCCCTCGATTATTGAACTTATGTATAGGCCCGTTCCTCCGACCAATATCGGTATATGTTTTCTTTTGTAAATTTCATCAATGATTTTCAATGATTCTTCTTTATATTGGGCCAAAGTCATTACCTCATCCGGAGCTTTAATACCAATCATATGATGTGGAATATTTTTTTGCTCATCTTTACCGACAGCTTCCGTACCAATTTCCATTTCTTTGTATATCTGACGGGAATCTGTTGAAATAATTTCTCCATTTATTTCAGAAGCAATTTTTAACGAAATATCTGTTTTTCCGGAAGCTGTGGGCCCCAAAATAACAATTAAGGGTTTTTTGGAAGTTTTTAATAAAGATTTTATTTCTTCAATTATATTCATGGTTAAATTTTACTTTAGTAAAATAAAAATTGAAAGCGATCGGTTGACGGTTAGTTGTTTTTGAGCTATAATATAATGTAATAATAAAACAAAAAAACTAATGGCAAATCGGGAAAAACCTAGAAGACGCAAGGTCGAAGCAACTCCTGTTGTTACAAAAACGCTTTCAAGAGAGGATTTAGGTTATGCCAATGAACTTCTTGAAGACAGGCCGGTTTCTATACATGACTATCATTTTAATTCGGGTTCTCTTGATTTCCCGGGTAAAAGTATGCCGCGTTTGGAAGAAGGAAAAGTTCGTACTCTTGAAGGAACAGCGGACGGAAAGGCTTTTAATCTTTATTTAAGCAGAGAAGATCGTATCGCGTACAGAGAAAATAATCATGAAGTAAAATGGTACGAAGCAGTTCAAAATGATGCGAATTTATTATGTATACTTATGCTGGAAGGCATGGTAGATATAGCCGGTATACCCAGGGAATCGCAAAGATTTCGAAGATTACAATACGTTCTTACTTCCATAGCTTCCATGAAAAGTGGAAACCTAAGAACAGATAAAGAATGGGTAAAAATGTTAAAGGAATTAAGAGCAGAAGGCTATTCTTATGATGAAATTTCCAATCGTAAAGGCGCGTTAAATATTTTAATTGCTTTTCAGCGTGCTATTTCCGGTATCAGAAAAAAAGGTGTGGATATTGAAGATTTTATTGGTAATAATCCAAAATACAAAGAAATAAGATTACGAATTTATCCTCAGGTAGGGAAAAAATACCGGGCTCTTTATGTAATTGATGAGGAAACGGAAAAAATGAGAGTCGCAGGCCAGTAATTTTTAAAATTGTTTTGACTTTTATAAAGAATTAATATAGATTCCTTTTTGTCATAGACAGCAGGCATTTAATAAGACCTGCCGAGACAAATAACCTGTTTTAGAACAGTATTTATATGTCTCGGCGTCCGCAAGTCGAGATTTTTTTAATTTAATACAAATGGCATTAACAAGAGTTAAAAAAGAAAAAGTTCTAGAAGAACTTGTTGATCAGTTAAAGCAGGCTAAATCTGTTATTTTCGCTGATTATCAGGGGTTATCAGTTAAGGATATTAAAGAACTCAGAGATAAATTACGTGAAAAAGATGTTAAATTTCAGGTTGTGAAAAAAACTCTGATCCGTTTTGCCGCGAAAGAGGCGGGTCTTTCTGAAGAACTTTCAGATGAAATTCTTGAAGGACCTATCAGTGCAGCTTTTAGCATGGAAGATGAAGTTGTGGCGGCCAATTTACTGTATAAGTTCAGTCAAAAAAATAATAATTTAAAACTAAGAGGTGCGATTTTTGAAGGACGAATCCTTTCTATTGAAGATACTAAGCAACTGGCACAATTGCCAGGCTGGGAAGAACTTATCGGCAAATTTGTTTATTTAATAAAATCGCCTGTCAGCGGCTTCCATGGTGTTTTAAATAATACTTTATCAGGTTTTGTTCGTGTTCTTAATGCGATAAAAGAAAAACAGGAACAAACATCCTAAATTATATCTATAACCCTTAAATTATGGCTGAAGAAACTCAAAAAGAAGAACCAAAAAAAGAAGAACCAAAAAAAGAAGAACCATCTGTTGAATTGAGTAAAGATGCTCAAAAAATTATGGATATGGTAGAAAAATTATCAGTTATTGATCTTGCCAATCTTGTAAAAGCTCTGGAAGAAAAATTCGGAGTTACAGCAGCTGCTCCTGTTGTCGCGGGAGGAGCAGCACCAGCTGCCGGTGCCGGAGAAGGAGGCGGTGAAGAAGCCGGAGGAAAGAAAAACGTTGTTCTTGCTTCTGCGGGAGGTCAAAAAATTGCAGTAATTAAAGCTGTCCGTGAAATTACAGGTCTTGGACTTAAAGAAGCAAAAGATCTTGTAGACGGAGCTCCAAAACCGGTAAAAGAAGGTGTCGAACCTGAAGAAGCTGAAGAATTAAAGAAAAAACTTGAAGAAACCGGTGCTACTGTTGAACTGCAGTAACAAAAACAAAATCTGAATAATAATATTTTAAAACACCTGTACCAAAATATTACAGGTGTTTTTTCCTTATTAAATGAGGGGTTATGCCTTTACGAAAAGGCTAAAATTTGGTAAAATATTTAGATTAAAAATAAAAACCAAAAATATGCCTGAAAAGGCAAAATCAAACGCTGCACAGCCCCAGCCTGTCAATCCTCTGGATGTTAAAGGCCAGGAAAAGAAAAAAAAAGAAGAACCAGGTTTAATTGAAGGAATTGTTTCAACAGAAACCGGAGAAGGTGGACAGCAACTTTTAGAAGAAGCTCCAGAGGTTGATGTTTCACTGCTAAAAGAAATTGCTCCTCCAAAAAGTATACTTTTATTAATTCTTAAAGTTTTATTTGCGATTGTAGCTGTTGCAAGTTTTGCTTCGTATATTTTCTTTACCTCGCAACTTACTGATAGGTTTGATTTTATTGCTTCAAAATTTGGAATCCCAAATATTTCCAAAGAACTTAAATCCAGCAATAACGAAGTTAAAACATTAAAAACAAATGTTAATTTTTATAGATATCTCCAAATAAAAGGATTTTTGGATGAATTTAGTTTTCATGGAGATTCTTATCTTCAAAATTTTGAAATTGCGGGCAGTCAAACCGCTGAAAACGCGGATAAAAAGGAGGCTGTTGATGAGTTGGTGATGCTAAGAGATAATTTGAGAGAAAATTTCATGTCCATAAAGGATAAAATCGTTCAGGATTTTACGGCTCCGTTAATAATACTTGATCAAGAAAATGAAATTGATCTTAATGGAATTTTTGAACAACAGTTAATTTCCAAACTACGTAAAAGAGCTGAAAGTCTTGAAGATAGTACCGATCCTCAGGCAAAAAGGGAGTATAAAAACTACACTCAGACAATTAATCTTATCGGTAATACTGAATTTCGAAATCTTATTGTTCAGACCGATTTTGACGCGCTCTCTGAAAGAGATCTTTATTTATTAATCAAAAAATTAAACGATGTAGTTGTCAACGATTTAAGTATTATTCAAGAAACAAAGGAAGCTAGGGTAAAATGGTCTGATATTATTAATGAAATCGAATTAAGAACTATCGCAGTTGACAGTTATTATAGTGAAAATTTTTATGAAGAAATCGGTGGAATCCGTTATATAAGCTATGATTTTGATATTACCGGGCCAAGTATTTCCATAATCGGTGAGACAAAGAGGTTTGATACGACAAATTTTACTATGATCGCAAATCTGATCGATGAACTGAACAGATCTCCAATGTTTAAAAACGCGGAGATGCGTTCATTCACTAAATCAGGATCTACAGAAACCGGATATACTGCTTCTCTTAATTTAAATCTTGATCTACAAATGAATGAAATTTCAATGGAGGATGAAAATATTCCTCTGGAAGAATTCCCTGAATTTGTTGAAGAATAATCAATAAAATATGGCTGACGCAAAATTAACTTACACAATTCAAAAAAGGAGACAAAAAATGCACATAAAAGTGTATGCGATTCTGATATTAATTGTAGTTGCAAGTGTGGGATTTTATTCTTACCAAAAATGGCAGGAATATAATCTTGCAAGAGCGGCTGTGAATATTAATCAAGATCTTACTACAGTTTTAAGAAATGAAGTTTCAGATGAGAAATCATTCTATGATGCCAATAAAGAAGATTTTGAAAAGCTGGATAAGGAAGTTGAAGAAAAACTGGCTTATATATTTCCTTCCGATGACGATTATACGGATCTTACGAGACAACTTGATTCTTTTGAAGTTGAATTATCCAAAAGAAACAGTCCTTTTGAAATTTCAAGCATAGATTATCAAACGATAACTGAAAATGAATATTATAAAATTCTCCCACTCAGGATGAATATTCGAAGTTCTTCAGAAAATTTTACAAAATTTCTTCATATGATTGAGACTTCAGGATCTCTAGATGAAAGAACCAGGCTTATGGATATTTCTTCGATACGTTTAAATTTTGAATCGACAGAAGAAACTGCCAGGCCTGAAATTATTAACTTTACAGTACAAATTAACGCATATTTTCAGAAATAAAGTGGCTGATACAAATCAACAACAAGTACAAGTAAATCAAACCGATCCTTTAGCGCAAGCTTCAGCGGAAGCACGTGCGCAAGCACAGGAACAACAACCTTCCGGGCAAAATCCTGTTCAGGTTCAGCAAACTCAGGTCCAGACACCACAGCAGATTCAGCCCGGGCAACAACAGGATCAGACTCCAGTTCAGCAACAGCCTCAGGCCGCACAGGAACCCGCCCAGCCTCCACAGGAATCCGCCCAGCCTCCACAGGAACCCGCCGCTGAACAACCTGCTGATCAATCGTCCGCAAAATCCACCACCGCCAAAGATGAAAAATTAAAACAATTACAGAACAGTATTTTATCAGCGAATATTCCGCAGATGGTAATGATTTGTATTAGTTACGCTTTAGATCTGCGGGCAAGCGATATTCATATAGAGCCGTTGGAAAATCGTGTAAGGATAAGATATAGAGTGGACGGAGTTTTAAGGCATATTGTTGAATTTCCCACGAACCTTCATCCAGCAGTGATTTCCCGGATTAAGATCATGTCAAACCTTAAAATCGATGAGCAAAGGATCCCCCAGGATGGACGTGCTGATGTCACCACGAAAGACGGCCGGGAGATGGATCTTCGTGTTTCCACTCTTCCCACTGTTAACGGAGAGAAAGTCGTAATGCGTATCCAGGATAAATCCAGAGAAATCCCCGATCTAAAACGTCTGGGAATAACCGGGATCGGCCTGAAAAATCTAAAGGAAGCATTAAAACTTCCCAATGGAATCATGATTAATACCGGTCCGACCGGTTCGGGGAAAACAACAACATTATATTCCTGTCTGATGAGGTTAAATAAAGTTGATGTTAATATTTTAACTATTGAGGATCCGGTTGAAATACAGGTTGATGGTCTTAACCAGAGTCAGGTTCATCATGATATTAATTATAATTTTGCCACAGGGATGCGGTCCGCACTTCGTCAGGATCCCGATATAATAATGGTTGGTGAAATTCGCGACAAAGAGACAGCGGATACTGCAATTGAAGCTTCTTTGACCGGACATCTGGTACTTTCAACACTCCATACAAATAATGCCGTTGAATCCATTACCCGTTTGTTAAACATGGGGATTCAGCCTTATCTGATTACTTCTTCCGTAGAGCTGATTATCGCACAAAGGCTTGTAAGGAGACTTTGTCAATATTGTAAAAGACCGGCCAAAGTCAGTCCCGAGATGCTCGATATTGTAAAAAAGGCTCTTGAAAACCTTAAAGTAGAGGGAGAAGTAGATCCAAAACTAGTTGAAAATATGGAATTTTTTGAAGCTCCTGGATGTGAAAAATGCAACAATGTCGGATACAAAGGCCGTGTTGGTCTTTTTGAAATATTAAGAATGAATAATATGATCAGGAAACTTATTTCGGAAAGCGCGAATATGCTTGATCTTCAAGAGGCCGCGCAGGAAAGCGGTATGATTACTTTGGAGCAGGCCGGCATAATAAAAGCGCTGGAAGGTACAACATCTTTGGATGAGGTTTATCGTGTAGCACGTAAGACTGATTAAAATGGCTGATGAAAAAACACAAGATTTCGCTACTACAGGAACGGAAGCATATAAAATTCCTGAAAGAGAGAAGGGAAAAAAAGGTGTTGTTTTAAATATTGAAGAGGAAAAACCCGAAGGTGTCATCCTTGAAAAAGAAAAAGGAGTTAAAATTGAAAAAACCGGTAATTTTTTTGTAGATCTTTATAGAAGTATAAATAGATTTTTCGTAGCTAAATCAAAGGTTAAGGTAAAAGATAAAGTTACGTTTTTCCATCTGCTTGCGGTTATGATAAATTCCGGCATTCCCATGATCAGAGCTCTAAGGTCTTTGGTTCTTCAATTAAGTAAAAGTCCAAGGATGCAAATGATATTGGATCACATCGCAGATGATATTGAGGCCGGATCCAGTCTTTCGGAGGCTTTGCTTAAATACAGCGACACTTTTAATGATCAGGAAGTTGGAATGATAAGGTCGGGGGAGGCTTCCGGTCAATTAGGAAAAGTACTTCAGAATTTATCAAAAGACGCAGAAAAAACTTATAAAATCAAATCGAAAGTTAAAAGCGCGATGATATATCCGATTGTTGTTTTTATTCTTTTGATTGCTGTAGTTGTTGCGATGATGATATTTGTGATTCCGAGGCTCAAAGAACTTTTTGCGGCAACCGGAGGCGAACTTCCGCTTATAACACGGATAGTTGTCGGACTCAGTGATTTTATGGTTGGGCAGAAATATATTATGGCGGTGGGAATTTTGGCACTTGTTCTCTTTTTCACGCTTTTCAGAAAAACTGATGTCGGAAGGTACGCTCTTGATAAATTTAAAATAAATATTCCGATATTCGGTATTCTCTTTAAAAAATCTTATTTATCACGTTTTTCAAGGTCTTTGAGTAATCTTCTGGACAGCAATATTTCAATAATAAAGGCTATGGAGATTACCGGAAATTCTGTTGGTAATGAGGTTTATAAAAAAAGGATACTTTCATCAAAAGAGGATATTAAACAGGGTATTCCCCTGGCCGAGAGTTTGACTGAGAGCCCCCTCTTTCCGCCGATGCTTGTAAATATGGTTGAAGTCGGAGAAAGAACCGCCCAGCTTGATACTATCACCGAGAAAGTTGCGGATTTTTATGAAGATGAAGTTGATA
>WJKQ01000006.1 GCA_014728975.1 Candidatus Peregrinibacteria bacterium
GAATACTCAAAGCTTCATTGGAAATTGCGTCTCCGTACGTTAAATTCGACACAAACTGATGAATTTGAATATCTCTCTTCATAAATTATTTCTTACAAACAATACAATTTCCCTGATCATCGCCAATGGTTTCAATGTTGGAAAATCCTATATTTTCAATTTCAGCCTTAAGTCCATCATTTAAAGAAGATATTTCCAAAATTACAAAATTTCCTTCCTCAAAAATTTCATAAACATTTTTTAAAATCTCTAAAATTTGTTCATCACTTACACCTGAAAGATTAAGAACCTTTTTATCTCCGCTTAAAAAGCGGTTATGCATCTTTTCCAGACTACCGGCGACCTCCGCGTTAAAAGTTTCCTGTGTAACAATAATTTTTTCCATAAAAATCTTCATCGCCACAAACAATTTAATCTGAAAAAAAGTAAAAATTTTCCCCAATAAACCTTTTCTGTGTGAATTTGTAAAATTAAATTTGTCACTCAGCATGCAATTTTCCTTTAAAAATGCTACTTTTGCTGAAAGTAATTCTTCATCAACCTTTTCATCAAGAACACAAAGAGAATCAAGCATTCGCAAATCCTTTTCCAGATCCTTTTGGCCGGCCCCGGATTTAATTTTTTTCATAATTTCTTTAACATCAACTGTTTCCGAAGAAGTCATAGATATTTATTTACTTAGTCTTTCAAGATCCGCTTCCACCATCATCCTGACCAATTCTCCAAAATTAACTTTGGGTTCCCAACCCAACTCCTTTCCCGCCTTACTGCTGTCCCCTTTTAAAGCATGTAATTCGGAAGGCCTCATAAATTTTTCATTCTTCGCAACATAATCTTTCCAATTCTCAATTCCCGCGACTTCAAATGCTTCTCTGCAAAAATCCGCCACGCTATGCGTTTCACCGGTCGCTATTACAAAATTTTCAGGATCTTCCTGCTGAAGCATCATCCACATGGCTTCAACATAATCACCCGCAAATCCCCAATCCCTTTTTGACTCCAGATTTCCAAGATATAATTTATCAGCAAGACCGAGTTTTATTCTCGCAACACCATCGCTGATTTTCCTGGTCACAAACTCTATACCGCGCAAAGGTGATTCATGATTAAACAAAATACCGCAGGAAACAAACATTCCATAACTGTCTTTATAATTTACAGCCATCCAATGAGCGAAAAGCTTTGAAATCGCGTAGGGACTGGTCGGATGAAGTGGTGTATCCTCGCTTTTTACCTCTCCCTTCGCGCTGTTTCCAAACATTTCCGAACTCGAAGCCTGATAAAATTTTGCGTCCGAAGCAAAATCCTTCACCGCGTTCAATATTTTAATTACCCCGACAGCATCAACTTCAGCGGTCAAAACAGCCTGCTTCCAGGAAGTCCCCACATAACTCTGGGCCGCGAGATTATAAACCTCAACCGGCTTCGAAAGTTTAACAGCATTATTCAAAGACTCCTGATCGGTCATATCACCATCCAGAAATTCAACTTTATCTTTTATTCCGAGCTCCTCAAGTCTCCAAAAATTAGGCGTTGAGAGCCTTCTTACAAGACCAAAAACTTTATAACTTTTATCCAGCAAAAACTTCGCGAGATAAGCACCATCCTGTCCGGTAACACCGGTAATTAAAGCATTCTTCATAGCTTTGGTTTATTACGCCAATAGTTTAATAAATCTTCCAATGTTTTGTCTATAGAATAGGCGGGATACCAGCCTAATTTTTTTATTTTTGAAACATCCGCAACCAGTTCCGGAATATCGATTGGGCGCATTTTATTCGGATCCTTCCTGATCTCTATTTTTTTTGAAGTAAAAGAAAGAATCTTATCCAATAATTCTTTCAAACTATACCCTTTACCGCTTCCCACGTTATACGCCTCTTTGTCGATGCCTTTTATTAAGAGAACATTATAAGCCTTCACAACGTCCCTGACATCCGAAAAATCTCTTACAACACTCAGATCGCCGGTAAAAAGCCGCGGTTTACAGGTCCCTTTTTCAATTTCAGCAACCTGCATGCAAAAATCGGATAGTACAAAATATAAAGGCTGACCCGGTCCCGTATGATTAAAACTTCTTGAGATGACAATAAACAATTCCGGAAATTCTTTTATCAGGTTTTCCTGGGCAATTCTTGATTTTGAATAAGGAGAGCCCTCTTTTAAAGGCTCCGATTCGGAAATTGGAATAATCGAAGCCTTACCATAAACCTCGGCCGAACTTACAATCAATATTTTGGAAGCAGGCGCATGCTTCTTACAAGCTGATAATAAATTTCTCGTCCCCTCAACATTGATTTCAAAAGTTTTTTCCGGTTCTTTAAAACTCATACCAACGGAACTAAAACCCGCCAGATGATATATTTCATCGGGATTCACTTCTTTTATTTTATTAAAAACAAACTTTTTATCGCGAATATCTCCCTCTGAAATATCCGTACCGAAAACCTTATAACCTCTATTTTCCAGTTCTTTTTTCAGATAAGGTCCCACAAACCCTGAAATACCTGTTATAAAAGCTTTTTTCATTCTAAAAATTTATATATTTATCCAAAATTTCATTTGTCTCACCCACCGCAGCTAACTTTCCCCTGTCAAGAAAAAGAACCTTATCGCAAAATTTTCTAACCTGCCCCAGATGATGTGTAACAAGCAAAACAGTCCTTTCTTCTTCTTTAAATTCCTTAAATTTATCAAAACACTTTTCCTGGAAATCCTTATCGCCCACCGACAAAACCTCATCCAACAGCAAAATATCCGTTCCCACCAGCATCGCGATAGAAAAAGCCAGCCTCACCCACATACCTGAAGAATAATTTCTTATTTTTTGATCCATAAACCGTTCCAGTTCGGCAAATTTCACAATTTCAGAATATTTCTCAGCAACTTCCTTACGACTTAAACCCAAAATCGTTCCATTCAAAAAAGTATTTTCCCTGCCGGTCAAATCCGGATGAAAACCTACACCAAGTTCCACAAAAGGAGCGATACTCCCGTTAACATTCACATTACCTTCCGTCGGTTTATAAATATTCGCAAGAATTTTTAGTAAAGTCGATTTTCCACTGCCGTTTTTCCCCACAATTCCAAAAAATTCACCCTTATCAACACTAAATGACAAATCATTTACCGCTTCCAGAATTTCGTAGTCTTTCCTTCGAAAAATATCGGCAATATTCGCTTTAATCGAATATTTTTTATCTTTCGGAATCCTGAAATTTTTCGACAGATTTTGAACTTCAATAATAGGCATCATAATTCTTCAATAACCTTATACGATAATTTGTTAAATACCCAATATCCAAAAACAACCACAAAAACAATAAATAAGAAAACATAAAGTGTACCTGAAAGAGATGGCAGAGACTGCTCGATAATCAGCTTCCTGGAATATTGAATAATACCCGTTACCGGATTTAAAAATAAATAAAACCAATATTTCTCCGGAACCATCATCAACGGATAAATAATCGGGGTTATAAAAAACCCTGCCTGCAGCAACACTTCCCAAATCTGCTCAACATCACGATATTTAACCTGCAAAACACTTAAAAACAAGGAAATCCCCACAACAAAAAGGTAAATCAAAATCAAATAAACCGGAAAAAACAGCATCCACGCGTGCAAATCCATACCGCTAAAAAGATATATCAACAAAAACACCAGAACATTTAGAAGCAAAGAAATAAAAGCACTTATAGTTGAAGCCAGAACAATTAAAATCCTCGGAAAATATATTTTTTTCATAACTTCGGATTTGGTCAAAAAAGTATTTAACCCGGCCATGGTCCCTTCCGCAAAAAAATTCCATATAATTATTCCAAGGAGCAGATAAAGCTGATAATGAGCTATTTCCCATCTCATAAAAACAGAAAAAACCACATACAAAACCACAAACATTAAAAAGGGCTTGAGAAGAGACCATAAATAGCCGAGAACAGACCCCTGATATCTCAGCTTGAAATCGGTCTTCGCCAAAACCCAAAGTAATTCAAAATAATTATTGGATCTTCTTATTTTTGACATATAAAAAATTAACCTCGCTCATTTTAGCATAACAATATAAAATCAAAACACCATGCATATAGCCATTCTCGCAGATCCTATAGACAATCAGAAAGCCGGTGTACACTACTACACAAAAAATTTAGCGGAAGCCTTGCTGAAAATTGATAAAAAAAATAAATACACCTTTATCCACCCCAAAAAAAATGAATTTTTTAAGGATAAAGAACATTTCATCATAAAAAGCAACAGACACATCCCGGGACATGAAAGTTATAGAAAATTCATTAAAATCCCAAGGCTTTTAAAGAAAATAAAACCCGATATTGTAATTGAAACATGTCACATAGGACCTTTCAACCTTCCAAAATCCATAAAAAGAGCAACCGTAGCCTACGATCTGACACCGGTTTTATTTCCCCAATTTCACACAAAACAAAGCTCGATCGGTCATAAAATATTATTTGGAAAAGTTCTTAAAAATGTTGATCTGATACTCTCTATTTCAGAAAATACAAAAAAAGACATTATAAAAAAATATAATCCCAAAGGACTGATCGAAGTAATTTACGCGGGAATTGACAAAACCGATTATCCAAAACTTAAAAGACCTCTTAAAGCCCCCTATATCCTTTATCTCGGAACAATCGAACCGCGAAAAAATCTTAAAATTTTAATTGACGCTTTCAAAGAACTCAAAAAAGAAAAAAACATTCCCCATAAACTCGTGATCGCGGGCGCGACAGGCTGGAAATCCAATAAATTTCTTAAAAAAACGGCAAAAAACAAAGATATAATTTTAACGGGTTACCTGGATAACCGGAAAAAAGCAGAATATTATAAAAACGCGGACATGTTCGTTTATCCCTCAATTTATGAGGGCTTCGGACTGCCGCCACTGGAGGCAATGAGCCGGGGAGTACCCGTAATCTGCTCAACAGGAGGAAGCCTGAATGAAATTTTCAGGAATCACGCGCTCATGTTTGACCCTCACGACAAAAAAACTCTAAAATATCACATCTCAAATCTGATAGAAAACAGGGAAATCAGAAAAAAACTCTCATCCCACGGGAAAAATTACGCATCTTCATTTATCTGGGAAAAAACAGCACAAAAAACTTTAAAAATATTGGAAAAAGTAATAAACACCTAGTTGCAGATTTTCCTCATCTGCTCCAAAAACCTTTTTTCGGAAAAATCCGCCGGAGAAACTCCGCAATTTTTATGAAATTTTTCATAATTATTCAAGATTTCGATTAAACCTTTACTCAATTTTCCGATTTTTCCCTTCTCAGCAAGTACACTATTTTTATTTTTCCTAATCATCCCGCTGTAAGCGGGCAGATCATAGGCTAAAACCGGCGTTCCCGAAGCCAGAGATTCCAAAATAACAATTCCCTGACCTTCCATATAAGAAGGCTGAATAAATACCTTCGCTCTCGAAAAAAGATCTTTAACCTCCTCAGAATCACAATTTCTTTTTAAAATAATATCTTCTTCATTTAATCCCAATTCTTTTCTGACCTTTTGAAATCTTTTCAAACAGGGATTTTCCACTCTGGCCGCAACAAAAACAGCCTTAAAGTCCGGAAATAACGGTTTGATTTCACGCAAAACGTGAAGCACATGCTCCGGATGCTTATAATCAACAAATCTCCCCACAAACAAAAGAAAATTCTCTTTCTTCATCTTTGAATTGTACTCGTCAATATGTATCGGATAGGGATTTTTTACAATCTTCCGAACAACTCTATCACCCATAACAGACAAAATCTTATCTTCACTAAAATCCGAAACAGTCATAATCTTGTCCGTATACCTACGGTCAAACCGAAGCTGAAGCCTTTCAATAAAATTTCCCATCAGCCCTCTCAAAAAACCATACTGTTTATACCAAAACTTTTTTCCTGAAAGTCGATAAACATCATGAATTACACCAACCTTTTTCCCTTTAAGCCAGGGCAAAACCAGATGAGGCGAAAATTGATTAACAAAAACATAATCATAATCCTTACTCTGCTTAACCGCCTTTCTTAAATAGCTGACTATTTTAAATGAGGATCTCGAATGTACCTTAACACGCTTATACAAAACGCCCTCGATTTTCTCCTCCTCAACCTGACCTTCAAACTCCCGAATCGCGAAAACAGTCGGAACAATCCCGATTTTAATAAGAGATTTTGCAATATTATGAAAACATACCTCTCCACCGCCCCTTGCCGTAATTTTGCCGCTTTTATCTCTATAAACCGAAGATTCCGAAATTAAAAGTGCCTTTTTCATATAGTCAAATTTTGGTGTAAATTAAGATTAGCAAATAATTCAATATTAAAAAAATAAGTTTTAATGAAATACAGAATTGTAATACCGCTCTACAACGAAGAAAAAAACATTGAAAAACTCATAAACAGGTTCCCCGAAAAACACATTCCCTCAATAATTTTTATAAATGACGGCTCTTCAGACCAAACAAAAGAAATTCTCAAAAAATTTCAAAATATAACTTCTCTCCACCACAAGATAAACC
>WJKQ01000079.1 GCA_014728975.1 Candidatus Peregrinibacteria bacterium
ATTCTAACGGAATATCAACTTACCGCGGACTAATTAAAGTCAATAAAGGAGCAGAAAACGCAAAAATTCACACATCATGTGATTCGCTTATTCTAAATAAAAATTCATGCTCCGACACATTCCCCGAGCTGATTTCAGAAGAAAAATCCGCAACTGTCGCTCACGAAGCGACAGTCTCAAAAATAAATGAAGACCAAATTTTTTATCTGATGTCGCGCGGCCTCAACCGTGAACAGGCTGTTTCGACAATAGTAAACGGATTTGCGGAACCTGTCATAAAAAAACTGCCCATGGAATATGCCGTAGAACTTAACCGCTTACTGGAACTAACATGAAAACAGTTATCACCCATAAAATCGAGAATAAAAACATTCGCCTTAAAAAAAACGAAAAGCTGACATACGTCGCAATTTTAAAAGACGGGTGGAAAAAACCGAAAAGGCTTAATTTTCTTCTTGAAGGAAAAAATTCCTCCATAACATTTTTGGGATTCATAATCGGAAAAAACACGGAAGATTTTCCATTTGAGACATATTCAAACCACGAAGCACAAAATACATCCGGATACTTTTCAACAATAAGCATACTTTTCGATAAATCTTCAGTAGAATATTCCGGAACCATAAAAGCTGAGAGAAATGCAAATAAAACAGAAAGTTATTTAAACCATCATACACTGATGTTTTCAGACAACACCAAAACATCGACAACGCCCTCACTTAAAATTAAAAATGATGATGTTGTGACCGGACACAGTGCAAGTATCGGAAACGTGGATGAAGATATAGTTTTTTATTTGCAAACCCGAGGAATAAACAGAGAACTCTGCGAAAAACTGATGGTCAAAAAATTTATAGAATCCGGCATTCAAAAAATACGGGACAAAAAAACACGCCGAAACGTAATAAAAGAAATCGATAAATTATTAACGAATCAATGATACCAGAAGAAATAATAAATCAGTTCCCCATATTAAAAAGAAAAATCAACGGCCAACCGCTTGCTTACCTTGACAACGCTTCAACAACCCAAAAGCCCAAATCTGTTATCCGGACACTGAAAAATTACTATGAAACCTCAAACGCAAATATTCACAGAGGAATACATACCCTCTCCGAAGAATCCACATCCGCCTACGAAAAAACCCGCGAAACTGCGGCAAAATTTATTAACGCCAATTCTGAAAAAGAAATTATTTTTACCAGAAACACAACTGAGGCGATCAATCTGATTGCTTATACATGGGGAGAAACAAATATTAAGGAAAACGATGAAATCATCGTCAGCGAACTCGAGCATCATTCAAATCTTATTCCCTGGCAGCAGCTGGCCAAAAGAAAAAAAGCGCAAATCAAAGCAGTTCCAGTAAAAAAAGACTATACACTTGACATGGAGGCTTACAAAAAACTTCTTTCAGAAAAAACCAGAATTGTAGCCGTTTCAGCAATGTCAAACGTACTTGGAACAATTCCTCCGATCAAAGAAATCATAACTCTGGCCCACAATAAAAACGCACTGGTTCTTATAGACGGAGCACAAAGCGCCGGACATGGTCCCACAAACGTTCAGTATCTGGACGCAGATTTTTTCACTTTTTCCTCACACAAAATGCTGGGACCAACAGGAATTGGCGTACTTTTCGCAAAAGAATCGATCCTAAAAAAAATACCGCCGTTCCTGTTCGGCGGCGAAATGGCGGAGAATGTTGACCAATACAATGCCGGCTTCACGGATATTCCATGGAAATTCGAGGCGGGAACCCCAAATATCGCGGATACTATAGCCTTTAATGAAGCACTGGAATTTCTTTCAAAAATCGGACTTGAAAACATCGAAAAACATGACAGAAAACTCATCTATCATGCCAAAGAAAAATTTTCCAAACATGAAAATGTGAAACTTTACATACCTGAAAATCTGCATGAAACAGGACCGGTTCTATCTTTTACAATTGAAGGGATTCATCCTCACGATATCGCCACGGTATTTGATGATGAAGGAGTCGCGATCCGCTCAGGCCATCACTGCGCCCAGCCGTTAATGAAAAAACTCGGTATACAGGCAACTGCAAGAATGAGCTTTTACCTATATAACACAATTAAAGATATTGAACAGGCCGAAAAAGCTCTACAAAAAACATTAAAATTATTCAAATAATTATGGACTTATACCCGGAAATAATACTCGATCATTTCAAAAATCCCAGAAACAAAGGGATAATTAAAAATCCTACAAAAACCGCAGAAAAAGAAAACACTTTATGTGGTGACAAAATCCGCATTGACCTTCTATTGGATAAAAATAAGAAAGTCAGAAAAATCCGCTTCTCAGGTGAAGGTTGTGCTATAAGCCAGGCTTCAGCCTCAATGCTCACGGAAAAACTTCACGGAAAACCCCTCTCACAAATTAAAAAAATCCCACCAAAAGAAATCTATAAAATGTTGGGGATCGAAATCAGCCCGGCCCGCTCAAAATGCGCACTTTTAAGCCTGGAAACCGTAAAAAAAGCAGTAAATGGCAGGCGCCATAACCAATAAGTTTAGAACCTTCTCTATCCATCAGAATAAATTTTACTTACTGAAACAATCCAGCCTTACCATAAAAAGGTCCATAAAAAGAATCTTCTTTATGGAGATAAAACTCCACAATCTGGTTTAAACTGCGCAATTCCGTATCATAACCTTCTTCCAAATACAAATAAACTTCAGGCCCCGAACCGGTCATGTTAGTATCCCACTTAAGTTCATATCCAACAGGCGCTTCTGTAATATATTCTTCAGAATTCTCTCCCAAAACTAAATTTACATATCCATCAATAGTATCAAACATTTCAGCTGAACCTGCGCCACCTCCTCTTAAAACATGTATTATGTAAGCCATTTCTCCACGCGTTATCAACTTATCATTAGAATATACAGTCGGAGGAACAGCGTCATTTGCTTCCAATACACTCACAAAAGGCGTAAACCATTCACCTCCAGTTTGCCCAGCTTCATATTCCGGCAAAGCGTTTACTATTATCTTAGCAGCTTCAGCAAAATTTATATTACCAGCAGGCTTAAATGTTCCATCAGGATATCCATCGATTATTCCTTTATTATCGGCTATACAGACATACATGTAAAACCACTCATCTTTTGGAACATCGGGAAAATCGCTGGAAGAACATTCCGATAGAGGATTTTCACCATAATATAAATATCCATAAAACGCAGTGCCGATAACAATTTTTGTAAATTCAGCACGATTTATTAAATTATCCGGTCTATAAGTTCCATCTGGATACCCATCCACTATTCCCTCGGATTGAACATAATTTATTGAATCGTAATAAGTATGAGTAGTGGGAACATCTGAAAAAGAAGCAAAAACCGCAGGTGATAAAAAAAGTGCTGACACAACACTTAGAAATATTTTTTTCATAGCAAGAAAAGTTAAGAATCCAGACAAATTTTACACACAAAGGCTAAGCATTTCAATGGCATGGCAGGCCCAAGAGGATTTGAACCCCTACTTTCGGTTTTGGAAACCGACGTGCTGCCGTTAACACCATGGGCCTATTTTATCACCTCAAAGCATAAAAAAAATAAAATAAAAAAGCCAGTAAAATTGAGAACTTCTTTTTTAAACACCGGCCCCGCACCACCTCCAGGCTATGATCCCTTTTTGGTATCTTTCCTCTTATGCGTTGTATGCTCCCTGCACTGGGGACAAAACTTTTTCAATTTTTTAACTATTTCATCGTTTCCGCGCTTATTATAATAAGTAACATAATTTCCCCGCTTACATTTTTCACAAAACCATGTGCAATATTGGCTTTTCCCCTTCGCCATATCTATAAATTAAAAACTAAAGTACAAAAATAGTATACGAAATTCCTTTGTTGTCAAAGAAATTTCGTAAAACACAGCTTTTAAGAAAAACTGTGCGTTTTATTTTCCAAGAATCCTATACATTCCAGTACCGCATTTCGGACATTTTCCTTTCATGGCACGCATTCCATTCTTCATCTTTACTTCCTTGGCATCTTCCATTTCCCTTTTCTTCCTGCATTTTACACAATAAGCTTCCATATTGATTCATGTTAATTAATATCATTCTCAATTATAGCAACATTTATGCCCATTTCCTAACTAAATTCACAAAACTTGCACACACAAGAAAAAGATCATATTCTTACAATCACAAATCTTTAAAACGCCACCTTAGCTCAGGGGTAGAGCACTCCCATGGTAAGGGAGGGGTCTCGGGTTCAAATCCCGAAGGTGGCTCCATTCAAATAATTAATTTTTAGGTAATTCTCTTGGTAAATTTCCAAGATCCAGTACATTGCCGGTTATACCTATCACACACCGATAAATATCATTAGTAACTTCAAAAGCGGATCTGTCAAGGTCGATTCCCAAGACATTACCCCCTTTACCTCTAACTTCCTCCAACATACAGCGTATTTTGCCTGCCACTCCGGCCAATTTTATAAAAGTCAGATTAGGATCGGAATAATCCAATGAATTAATAAATCCGGCAGTTTCATCCCGAATAACCTCACACGCGAAAACATCTTCAGGTTCCGCTTTAACACTACAAGATTCTTCAGGTACTAAATTTTCAGCCATTATAATTGGTTTAAAATTTACAAATGGCAATAAATTATAGACCTTCAAGGCACTTTGTCAAGGGGTTATATAACAATCAGTAAATATATTAATGAAGCCAGAAATACTATGGAACCGATCACGAATAACAAAAAACTAAGCAAATTTACTGACCTCTTCAGCTTAAGCGGACTCAAAACCCAGCCTAATGTAACCAAAATCACCGAAAAAACCAACATCATCAAAGCAACAAGAATAACTGTAAACCATGGTCTGATATACTCCGCCTCCCCGATAAGTTTGAGATAACTTATGATCCCCTGTACCAAAAATGTCGCACCCAGGATCAGCAATAAAATCGAATTAAGCTGGACTTCTGAAAAGTGTTCTGAAAATTTCTCTTCCTCGGTCCTGGTTTTACCCTTCCAAAACTCAAAAACCTTCCTTTCTCTTTTTTTATTGCGGGACATATGATTTTTTTAAAAACGTCTTTAACCTAGCATAATTCCACTGTTGTTACCACAAAACTATATGCTAAAATCAGTACATGGAAGATCATCCTGAAAGAAAAATCAGTAAAAATGAATCAACCTATAATTGGCTGCCCGATTTTGTATATGGAGGAATAGACGGCACCGTAACAACTTTCGCAATTGTAGCGGGAGTGGTCGGAGCCAAACTCTCCACGACAGTAATATTGATACTTGGCTTCGCGAATATATTTGCGGACGGCTTTTCAATGGCAACCGGTAAATATCTTAGTGACAAAGCAAACCGTGAACTCTATCAAAAAATTCAGGAAATCGAATATAGACATCTCAAAGAAAAAACAGATATTGAAAAAAAAGAAGTGGAAGAAATCCTCAAAACATATGGATTTAGAGGAAAAGAGCTCGAAAGAGCCGCAAAAGTAATAACTTCAAATCCAAAAGCATGGGTCGATCTAATGATGAGAAACGAATTTAAAATGTGCAAGGAAAGCGTAAATCCATTAAAGGGAAGTATTTCAACTTTCTTTTCATTTATCCTGATAGGCTTCATTCCTTTGAGCGTCTACACTTTTAATTCATACCTGAATCTTGATGGAAGAATAGTCTTCATCACTACCTGTATAGCCACACTTACGGCGCTTTTCGTCGTCGGCGCCGTAAAATCCAAATTTTCTCCAAAAAAATGGTTAATCTCCGGAATCGAAACCGCTCTGATTGGCGGCCTTGCCGCAACTATCGCCTATTTTATCGGATTTTTTGTCAAAGGACTCCTGAGCTAGACAAAATTCACTTTTATAAATAAAATAAAGGAAATTTCGTTATATAATATCTGTGATTAAATTCTTTCTTCGACTGATTATCGGCATCCTTTCCCTGATTTTGGGAATAACGGGTTTTGTAATACCTCTACTGCCGGGATGGCTGTTGATATTTTTCGGCATCGCAATGATAAGCCCGCGAAACGGAAAGAAAGGCTACGCCTGGCTAAAGAAAAAAATGAAAATGAGAAAAAAACAAAAAACCACTCAAACAAACGAGTGATTTTTCTTCGGGCTCCACCATGCCGTTGAATCTCTTAAACTGTGCCCCCGGATATTCCAAGTGGGTATTCTCATCTTCCGATCGCGACCGAAAGAGATTTTGAATTCCCTTAAGGCGATTGATAGAGAGAGTTGTCAAGACCCTGACGTACAGGGTAGAGCATCCTTATAATAACCAAAACCCAGCCCCCTGTAAAGAGCCTTAAGAAAGCCATTAAAAACAAACCGAACCACAATATAGCGCGTTATCATTCCACAAAACAACACTATATCTATGTACCCAAAAGCAGAACTGTACTAATCAAATTATGCAGATAGCTCAAAGCAAAGTGGAAAAATGAAAACCCAAAAATTCCTCCCAATATAAAAACATCAATTAAAATAATTGCAACAAAATATTTCCCCCCGTGAATAAGATATCGTTGATAGCCGCGGTACCAGGCCTTTGGAATAACCAATCCCAAGATTTTGGACCCGTCAAGAGGCGGCAGAGGAAAAAGATTAAATATTCCCAAAAAAATACTTACGTGAAAAATATATTGAATTTCCACAAGCAAAATATCCGGCATATATTCGCCCAGATATTTCCACGGCAGTACAATAATAAAAGCCAGAACAAAATTTGACATAGGTCCGGCCAGAGCAGTCAAAGCACTATCTCTTAACGGTTTCTTAAAATTAGCCGGGTTTATCGGAACAGGCTTACCCCACCCTATCCTTTGCGTCAAAATAAAGACTATACTCCCAACAGGATCAAGATGCGGAATCGGATTAAGCGTCAATCTGCCTTTCATTTTCGCAGTCGGATCACCAAGATAATACGCAGCCAGAGCATGTGACGCTTCATGCACGGTCAGCACAATTATCAAAGCAACCAGAAAAAATAAAAACGAAATAGCCTCCATATTTAAATTTATTTGACTTTAAGTGGAATCAAAATGCCATAAAGTGCCAACGAGAACAAGCCTTAAACAATCACCTAAAAAATTAACCGAAACCTTTACCTTCGCGTCCAGGCCGTGTTATAAATCAAACCGCAGATTAACGGGGAGAGATGGCCGAGCGGTCGAAGGCGCACGCTTGGAAAGCGTGTGTTGCCCTCTGGCAACCGGGGGTTCGAATCCCCCTCTCTCCGCCATCAAAGTAGCGGGATATTCGGTCCGAAGCGAAAACAACCTTGCATGTTTGCCGGAGCGAAGGACTCCGCCTGGGAAAATTTGCGACGGCCAGGAGATAAAATTTCTATTGAAAACGCTCAAAGCGGACTTTCAATATTTGAAATCCCCTTCGAAGTCACTCTAGTATAAATCTGCGTCGTTTTTATGCTCCGATGCCCCAATAATTCCTGCACATACCTTATATCGGTCCCCTTTTCAAGCAAATGCGTCGCAAAACTATGTCTTAAAGAATGGAAAGCTGCCCGTTTTCTAATGTCGGCCTTCTTCAAACCATTTCCAAAAATTTTTTGGACTGTCCTGGTCGAAAGTATACCTCCCCTCTCACTTTCAAAAACAAAATCATCAGGATCCTTCAAGCTCACAAACCCAGCCAAATTTTTCTTAATTTTCTCCGGAAGAATAGTTCTCCTGTCTTTCCCACCTTTTGCTTTTCTTAAAAAAATCATCCCCTGCTCAAAATCCAGATTCTCAACCTTCAAAGAAACAACCTCGCTAACACGAAGTCCCGCCCCATAAGCCAAAGCCGCAATCAAACGATGCTTCTTATTTTTGATACAGTCTAAAATCTTCAAAATTTCCCGATGGGAAAGAACCACCGGGAGCCGTTTTTGCCGCTTCGCAAATCTTACATCAATTTTCACCGGAAATTTCAAAACTTCCCCATAAAAGAACTTAATCGCGTTTAAATAAAGATTTACTGTCTGCGGCGCAAGCCCTTCCTCCCGCTTGGCAATCAAAAATTCTTTAATTAAATCAACATCACCAGTACTGAAACCGTGACTTTTAACCTTAAAGAATTCCAAGATACAATATTGATATGTTTTAATTGTCCGATAACTGAAGTTTCTAAG
>WJKQ01000007.1 GCA_014728975.1 Candidatus Peregrinibacteria bacterium
AAACTCCATTGCTTTCAAAAAAACAAATAGAACTTATCATATGGATGTCTACTTTTTATTTCTGTCCGCTTTTCAAGGTGTTAAAACTCTTTATTCCAAAGAGAATTTTAGAAGGAAAACCGATTAAAACACGGAAGAAAAAAGCCGAGCAAATTAGTAGAACAAAAACCAAAAAATTAACCAAAGAACAAGATGATGTAATCAAGGCCATATCAACAAAAAAACAGAATAAATTTTTAGTACACGGAATAACCGGATCAGGAAAAACAGAGATCTATACACGTCTCGCAGACAGCTATATACAAAAAGGCAAACAAGTACTTATCCTCGTCCCGGAAATCTCTCTTACACCTCAAATCATCGAATATTTTGAAATATCCATAGGAATTAAAGCGGCGGTGATCCACAGCAAACTTTCAGAAGGAGAAAGATATAATTCCTGGAAAAATATTTGGCAAAATAAAGCAAAACTAGTCATCGGCTCGAGATCAGCAATATTTGCACCGTTTCAAAAGCCGGGAATGATAATATTAGACGAAGAGCATGAACTATCTTATAAACAAGACAATTCTCCAAGATATGAAACTCACAAAGTCGCAGAAAAGATTCAAAAACTTTCTCCCGAAATAAAAATTATCTTTGGAAGCGCCACGCCGAGCGTGGAAACCGCAGAAAAACTGAAAAATTCCACACTAAGACTAAAAGAGCGAATCGGAAAAGGAGAACTTCCGGGAATTGAAATTGTGGATTTACGGGAAGAATTCCAAAAGAAAAATTATTCGATATTCAGCGACAAATTAAGAGAGGAATTGACAAAAATACTGGAAAACAAAGAACAAGCCATTCTTTTCCTGAACAGAAGGGGGTCAGCATCATCAATCGTATGTAGAGACTGTGGATATACCGAAAAATGCCATTCATGCGAGCTTCCTGTTACTTACCATGCAAAAACACTCGCAAAACCGAGCTTAATATGCCATCACTGCGGAAAAATATCAGATCCTCCAACTCTATGTCCAAATTGCAAAAGTACAAATATAAAATTTTTAGGAATAGGCACTCAACGAATCGAAGCTGAACTTAAAAAAGAATTTCCAAATGCCAGAACATTAAGAGCGGACAAAGACACAACTTCAAAAAAACATGGATTTAAAGATATTTATGGAGCATTTAGAAAGCATGAAGCCGACATCTTAATCGGAACCCAGATGATCGCTAAAGGACTTCACCTGCCAAAAGTTAGTTTGGTGGGGGTCGTACTTGCAGATATCGGACTAAACATCCCTGATTTCCGCACAACCGAACGAAATTTTCAACTTATGACGCAAGTATCAGGCAGAACCGGCCGCTCAAACTCAAAAGGAAAAGTAATAATACAAACGTATAACCCGAAAAACATAGCACTTACCTACACAAAATCAAATGATTACGAAAATTTTTTCAAATACGAAAGAACCCAGAGAAAAATACTTGGAAATCCCCCCTTCAGTTCTATTGCCAAAATTTTAGTGGTAAACACTTCATTCCAAAAATGTCGTGAAACTACGTTCAGACTCGAAAAGTTGCTTTGGAAAACTGCCCGGGAACTAGCGTTAACCGAAAACCTCGAAATAAACACTTACCCGGCATACCTTGCCAGATTACGTGAAAAATACCGCTACATAATTCTGATAAAAGCAAAATACAACGAACCTTTATCAAACAACAGTCAAAAAATAATCCACAAAATATTAGAAAAACTTCCAAAAGAATATATAATAAACCCAAATACCAAAATCGACATTGATCCCATATCTATAATGTAAAAAACAGAAAAAATGAAAAGAGTTCTTTCAGGCGTACAGCCAAGCGGAAAAGCACATCTGGGAAATTATCTGGGAGCAATACGCCAGCATGTCGAAATGCAATATGAATTTGATACTTTTTTGTTTATCGCAGACCTTCACGCCCTGACAACCGTAAAAGATCCGGAAAAAATGAGATCGCAAACTTACGAACTGGCAGTCTCCTATCTCGCTCTGGGCCTCGATCCCGATAAAACCGTCTTTTTTAAACAATCCGATCTTTCTGAACACGCAGAACTCTGCTGGATCTTCGACTGTATTACTCACATGCCTTTTCTGGAAAGGGCACATGCCTGGAAAGACGCAAAAGCAAAAGGAAAAAAAGAAGTAACAGTGGGACTGTTTAATTATCCGGTCCTGCAGGCCGCTGATATTTTGCTCTACCAGCCCGACCTCGTACCTGTAGGACAGGATCAAAAACAGCACATTGAAATGACACGCGATATAGCAAAATCATTTAATAATTTATTTGGAGACACTTTCAAAATTCCCGAATCATTGATAAAAAAAGAGGTTGCAGTCGTTCCCGGAATCGACGGCCAAAAAATGAGCAAATCCTACGAAAACACAATCGACATTTTCGCACCTGAAGATAAACTTAAAAAACAGGTTATGAGCATAATAACAAGCTCAATTCCTTTAGAAGACCCCAAAGATCCCAAAAACTGCAACGTTTTTCAAATTTACAAACTTCTCGCTACCGACAAAGAAACAGCCTACCTCGAAAAAAAATACCTTGCTGGCGGCTTCGGCTACGGCGAGGCAAAAAACCTCCTTCTGGCAAAAATCCTCGAAACCTTCGGCCCGGCCCGAAAAAAATACCAGGAAATTTTCCCTCAAAAAGACTACATAAAAGAAATCCTCGAAGAAGGCGCAAAAAAAGCAAAAGAAACCTCTTCAAAAACCTTGAAAGAAGTGAAGAAAAAAGTAGGATATCTATAAATCACTCGGTGCCTTCATATCTACTTTATATTTCGTACTCGTTTCGCTTAAAACTCAGTATACCGCTGGTAGACACTCCACATTTTTAAATCTTGCACTTTCCCCCGCCTTCCGCTAAATTAATAAAAAGTTAAGGGTATATAAAAATTTAAGTTTTGTGTAAATACATATTTGTCACCGGAGGTGTCTGTAGTTCGTTAGGTAAGGGAATAGCAACTGCCTCAATCGGAGCACTTTTAAAAGCATCAGGACTCAAAGTCTCCACTCAAAAGCTTGACCCCTACCTCAATGTCGACCCCGGAACTATGAGCCCTTTTCAGCATGGAGAAGTTTTTGTGACAGAAGATGGAGGAGAAACCGATCTGGATCTCGGTCATTACGAAAGATTTATCGACGTCAACCTTAGCAAATATTCTTCAGTATCAACCGGCCAGATCTATAACGAAGTTTTAGAAAAAGAAAGAAAAGGAACCTATTTGGGAAGAACAATTCAAATAATTCCTCATATTACAAACACGATACAGGAAAGGATAATTTTAGCCGCTGAAAAAAGTCACTGCGATGTTTTAATTGGAGAAATCGGTGGAACTGTCGGAGATATAGAAGGACTACCTTTCTACGAAGCAATCAGACAATTAAGATATAAAGTTGGAGAAGAAAACTCACTCTTTATACATGTTACGCTGCTTCCCTATCTTGAAGCCTCTAAAGAACTCAAAACAAAACCAACTCAGGCGTCAGTACGCGAATTAAGATCAATAGGTATCCAGCCGGATTTTATTCTTCCAAGAGCCGACAGGCCAATAAGAAAAGAACACATCAAAAAAATTGCACTATTCTGTGATGTTGAAGAAAAATACGTAATCCCGGCACAAACCGTAAAGTCAATATATGAAGTTCCTCTAAGGTTCAATAAATATAATATTACACAATTAGTTGCTGAAAAACTCAAACTTGGAAAATTAAGGCCGAAGCTTGTCGAATGGAGAAAACTGGTTAAAAAAATTAAAGCCAAAAAACCCACACTAAAAATCGCAATGGTAGGAAAATACACAGGATTAGAAGACGCGTATATAAGCGTAATCGAATCCCTCAAGATTGCCTGTTATCACCAGAACAGAGATCTGGAGGTAACCTGGATCTCTTCCGAAAAACTTGAAGAACAAGATGAAAAAGTCTGGGAAGAACTTAAAAGCGTAAACGGAATCGTTGTTCCCGGAGGCTTTGGAGTTCGCGGTACGGAAGGAAAAATTCTGGCTGCGAAATACGCAAGAGAAAACAATATACCTTATTTGGGACTATGCCTCGGAATGCAGATTATGACCATCGAATTTACCAGAGATGCTTTAAATAACAAACAAATCACTTCTGAAGAATTTGACGAAGAAAATTCAGCCGGTGAGGAAAATCATGTTATTCATTTTCTTCCCGGACAATCAATAGACAGAGCAAAAGGAGGGACATTAAGATTGGGGGCGTATCCCTGTAAAATCAAAAAGGGAACGAAAACACACAAACTTTACGGAAAAGATCTCATCAAGGAAAGGCACAGACATAGATACGAATTTAATAATAAATTTAAAGAAAAACTGGAAAAAGCCGGGATGGTTTTTGCTGGAATTTATCCCAAACAAAACCTTGTGGAAATTGCAGAAATAAAAGCTCATCCTTTTATGATCGGAACACAATTTCATCCTGAATTTAAATCCAGACCAAACAAACCACACCCTCTATTTAAAGGTTTCATACAAGCGGCTAAAAAGAAGTAAAAAATAAACATGGCAATTTTCAAATATACAGTCGCCAATAAAGAAGGTAAAAAGCTCAGCGGCACCGTTGAGGCTCCCGACGAACAAACTGCAAGAAATGAATTAAATAACCTCGGATTTTCAATTTTAACTCTGGAAGAGACAAAAGAAGCCCCTCCTGAGACGGAACACATGACAAAATATGAATTTGAGGCGGTCGATAAAAATTCAAAACTTGTAACCGGCTCAATTCCTGCTGAAAACAAAGAAGAAGCCTTTAAAAAACTTACGGAGGAATATTTACTTACTGTAACTG
>WJKQ01000080.1 GCA_014728975.1 Candidatus Peregrinibacteria bacterium
GGTTATATGCCAAATGAAAGTGCACACCTTTACATTAGAGAATACGTTCATATTTTATAGTCCGAATTTATTTTAAAACTTATTTTTTCTATTGGTTTTAATTGTTGTTCTTTCTCAATAGAAACAGTTAATTGTTCTGCAGCCAGATCCCATTGGGCAAGTACAAAATAGGTTATATAATCTCCGGGGACCCGTACCTTTTCATTAAGTATATTGATTGTACCATCTTCATGATTTTCATCTTCCCTGACCTGTCGGATAAAATATACATAAGGTTGAAACCTCTCCGATTCTTTTTTGCTTCCCCGGTTCTTTTTTCTATCTTTCCAGTAACGGGTATAGTTCAGTGACGAGGTGTTAAATCCTTCAAGCTTCTGATCGATTTCACTGACACTGTTAAACTCAATACAGTTCCAGAATTTACGGGAAAATACACTGTTATTACCTTCTATTGATGCCTGTGAAAACGGCTTGCGAGGGACAGAAAAAATGGGGATTATCTCTTCTCCAAGTAAATACTCCATCGTGGAGCTTATGTTGCGTTTTCCTGAAGCACTGCCAATAAAGGCCAGGGCATTATCCACTTTTATTGCTGTTGGTTTTTCATAAGTTTCGATAAAATCCGCTGTGTGTTTTTTAAACTCTTTCGATGTCTTGCCATGTATCCTTTTGAAATACCTTAACTTAGGAGCCTTTTTAAAGGCATACCCTATGAAATTTATCGGTGCTGTGCGACCATGGATATATTTTTCCCCTACAAAATCGGCCTCTAAGGTCCGAGTGCTTATGACATTATATATAGAATACTCAGGGTAACATAAATACTGAGCTGCCCCACGGGATGATTCTTTTTTAGCACTTGATGAAAGATTTCTCTTCTTGAGCATTCTGCCCAATGTCCGGATAGGTGGGCATGGATCCTCAGGATAGTGTTTCCTCCAGGCTATTTGTATAGCTGTCGCCCCGTAAAAATACTCTTCTGGATCGGATTTAAGCTGATGGTAAAGAGATTCTACTTTATCATATGCAGCTGTATCCCATTTGCGGGATTTGCCTGCCGGCCATCCCCGCTTATCCCGGGTCGTATCCATATTAGGTTTCCTTGTCCATCTGATTACAAATCCCCGTGAAACATTTTTCTTCCGGGCAATTTCTGATTTTGATATTCCAAATTTAAAATGCAATTCGTTTACCTGTTTTCTAAGTTCAAATATTTTTTTTTGAGCATCAAAATCTCCTTGTTTATTGGATGCATCTATTATAGCCTTTTTGTCATTTTTGTCAAGCTTTTTCATAAAAGTACACAGACCTCAACTGTGCACTTTCATTTGGCATATAACCCTTAATGTTTCTAAATCTAAATCTTCTATATCTATAGGTCTGTCAAAAGGGTTTTCCATTATATCTATTTGCTTTTGGAAATATTCTTCTAATTCGTCTCCTTCTAATATCGAGAGATCTACATCATCATTGTCATCATCTTCCTCCGTCCCCCTCGGATCAACCATATTAACCGGATTGTTAGACACAAACGCATACATATTGAGTCCGTCCACGTACCCCTTGGGATCACGCGTAATAAACCGACCCTTCTGGGGGTCATAAAAACGTGCCCTGTAATAGTAGAACCCGGTCTCAGGATCGTACCGCCTGCCCTGGAACATATATTCATTGCCTATCTGAGATCCGTCAATCTCGTTTGTCTCTCCGTCCTTTATCGAGCGGATATTGCCGTACTCATCATATTCGTACTGTTCAAAGATATATCCGTCAGAATCCGTGATCGTGTAGATCGTTCCCTGGTGGTTTGAGTGGTAGTAGTAGGTTCCGGGGTTATCACCGGTAAAGACCTCTACCTGGCAGACCTCGTCGATGGTGGTGCCGTAGGTGTAGCGTTTTTTGAGTTGGGTTCCGTCCAGACTTGTCTCTTCGAGCTCTTCTGTGCCGTCTGAGAAATAGCGGGTGCCTGTATAACCCGGGATTGCTACGCCGTCGGTCATCCATACTTTCTTCTTTGTTATTCTTCTGCCCAGTATGTCGTATTCAAATTTTACTGATTTTAATACTGTGCCTGCAGGTGGATTGCTGTGATCATAGTCAAGCTCAACTTCAACCAGCCTGTTGTTATAGTCATATTGGTACAGCCATTTATCATCTCTGAGAAGGTTGCCGTTATCATCAAATACCAGCTTTTCGTTGTCTACTGAGGTGTATTCGTTCATTTCGTTCTTATTACAGTCAAGCTGGATACTATTAATCCTCACTCCTTGACCTAGCTTTCTCAATTGCCCTGTGCAACCTGTTTTCAAGGACCTTTTTCGGGGGCAGGACAGTCAGGTATTCTGCCACATGGATCCCTGAACTGTCTAGCTCCAGAAGTTCAATCTGTTCATGTTTTTTCCCTGCACATAGAATAATCCCCAAAGGAGTTTTCTCATTATCCCCCTGTTCATTTTTGGCAAGCCATCTCAAATAAAGTTCCATCTGGCCTTTGTATTCGGCTTTAAACTTCCCAAGTTTTAAATCCATTGCAATGAGACGGTTGAGTTTTCGATTATAGAATAAAAGGTCAATGTAAAAATCATCATTATCTATCTGAATCCGTTTTTGCCTACAAATAAAGGTAAATCCCGCCCCAAGCTCCAGGAGGTATTCCTCCAGTTCCCTAAGAATGCTATCTTCAAGGTCCTTTTCTAAATAGTGATCTGATAATTCAAGGAAATCAAGTACATATGGGTCTTTTAAAACCAGATCAGGGGCCAATCTGTCTTTTTCTCTTAAATTGCTGAGTTCCTTTTCTGCAAGTTCCTGAGGTTTTTTTGAAATAGCTGTCCTTTCGTAAAGCATGGAATCTATCTTCTCCCTAAGGGTACGGACACTCCATCCTTCTAACCTACACATTTCTGCGTAAAATTGCCGCTGAAAAGGCTTTTTTAAAGGTATTAGTGCCAGAAAATGGCTCCAGCTCAATTCTCGTGACAGCGTTACGACAATCTCCTTATCTGGAAATACCCTGCTGAACTGAATTATACGCCAAATATTCTTCTTTGAAAATCCCTTTCCATAATCAATTTGCAATTCTCGTGACAGTGTTGAGACAATTTCCCTGCCATACTCTGCACGATCTCCCTTAAGTATATCCCTGTCGATCCTCTTCCCAATATGCCAGTTAAGCATTGTAAGGGCTGCGTTTACTTCTACTGACACACGGGATCTGCTCTCCTCTATCAGGTCACGGATGTCAGTAATTAATTCGTCTCGGATTGCCATATCTTTATTTTCTGTTTTGTTTTCCTGTGATTTCTTCTTAGCCATAACCTCACCTAAAAAAACTACTGTACATAGGGCTTGCTGAAAAAACTATAACATCAATAAAATGTTCTTTACCACAATTCCATCATATTATAGTCAGAATATAACCCAATTAAAGTGAAATATTTATTTTTTTTGTACTCCGCTGATCACGCAAAGTAGGATAAGTTTACTTCATTGATCAGCGGATTTTTGGATACGAAACAACTGCGTCTTCTTCCCATGCTTTTGCTAAAAGGAAGTGATAATTTCCTGACTTCCGCAAAATACTCCTCGAAATTTTAGTCAAATTACCAGAAAAATGGATAACTTTACGCCGAAAATACACTCCCGTAACTCGCTTTACACGTACGCCCATTACGGCCTGCACAGTTCTCTGCGTACGCTTACATTGTATTGTTCAGTGGACTTCTTCCTCAACAATGCCAACACTCGATACAGGTGGCTGGCTAAGCCTTACCCGACGGGGACTTGCACCCCGCAAGAAACGCCAAGCCTTGCTTGGCGCACGCGATAGGAAGTTGGACGGTAACACGTACTCTATGCCAATTAATATTCTTTTATTTATCTTCCTTAACTCCCTCTTCCGATAACAGTTTTTTTACCTCTTTAATCGTTTCCCTAACATACTCTTTATATCCAGGGACGATGATATTATATTTTTTTTTATACTTAGCTTTTTTTGATAATCTCAGGGTTTTTTTATATTCTTTTATTGCTTGTTCTTTTTTCCCCAATTTTGCTAATGTAAATGCTTTATTTAAATATCCAAGCAGAAAATTACTGTCAATCTCAACTGTCTTCTCAAAATCATATATTGCTTCTTGATACTGTTTTAACTTAAAGTAGGCACATCCTCTGAAGTAATAAGGTTCAATATTTTTTTCTGATATTTTTATTGTACTTGAAAAATCCTTTATAGCTTTCTCATAATCTTTCAGTTCTGTTAATGCGATAATACCTCTCCTTATTAAGACATTGGGATTAGAATTTATTTCAATTGCTTTTGAGAACATTGCATATGCTTTTTCATAATTACCCTGCATATTAAATGTCTTTCCAAGCAATAATTTGACCTCATAGCAGTCAGGATCAAGTCTATTAGCAGTATAAAGTCTTTCCAAAGCTTTTTTATACATTTTCAATTTGTAATACTTTCTTGCATAATCTAAACAATCTTCCAGTTTCATATAAGGAAGAGTGTCATATTCAGTTAAAGGTATAAGGCCCATTCGTTTTTTAAACGGATCCAGTATAAC